>NZ_JBHSBQ010000038.1:0-100018 GCF_042650665.1 Microvirga sp. GCM10011540
AGTACGAGACCCTGTCGGGGGACGAGATCCGCAACCTTCTCGACGGGCAGCCGCCGATCCGCGACACCGGCGAGAGCGTCACCGCCACCCGCGGCTCCGCCGTCCCCACCGCAGGACGCGGAAGGCCCCGCGAGACCGACGGCGGCATGGAGCCGCAGCCTCAGGCCTGATTGCGACGATTCGCTCGAGACCCAAACGCCCGCCCGGTTCGGCGGGCGTTTTTCTTGGCGTACCTCAAGTTCTCATTTCAAACCAAAGTCTGCTTTTGGCATTGTAATAATCGCTTATCACTTGTGATGCCCTATATCGCCTCAAAGCCTTGACCCGATTCATAGAGGTTGCTTTGAGAAGACCAAAGCGCACAATGGCGCTACAGCATGCGGAGACAGGAATCGTGCGCAAATACTTTGGGACCGATGGCATCCGCGGACAGGCAAACCGCCTCATTACCCCGGATCTCGCTTTAAGGGTCGGGCAGGCAGCCGGGCTCATGTTCCAGCGGGGCGATTATCGCCACCGGGTCATCATCGGCAAGGACACCCGCCTGTCCGGCTACATGATCGAGAACGCCCTCGTGGCCGGCTTCACCTCCGTGGGCATGGACGTGCTGCTGCTGGGCCCGATGCCGACCCCGGCCGTGGCCATGCTCACCCGCTCCATGCGCTGCGACCTCGGCGTCATGATCTCGGCCTCGCACAACCCCTACGAGGACAACGGCATCAAGCTGTTCGGCCCGGACGGGTTCAAGCTCAACGACGACGTGGAGCTGGAGATCGAGGCCCTGATCGATTCCGACGTCACGCATCGCCTGTCCGGCTCCGCCAAGCTCGGCCGGGCCAAGCGCATCGAGAGCGCCGATGCGCGCTATATCGAGTTCGCCAAGCGCACCCTGCCGCGCCAGCTCGACCTCGAAGGCATGCGCGTCGTGATCGACTGCGCCAACGGCGCCGGATACAAGGTCGCGCCCGAGGCTCTCTGGGAGCTCGGCGCCGACGTGATCTCGATCGGCGTGGAGCCGAACGGGTTCAACATCAATCAGGACGTGGGCTCCACCGCCCCCGACGCCCTCATCAACAAGGTGCGGGAGGTCCGCGCCGACGTGGGCATCGCCCTCGACGGGGACGCCGACCGGGTCCTGATCGTGGACGAGAAGGGCCAGAAGGTCGACGGCGACCAGCTCATGGGCGTCGTGGCCCGGTCCTGGAAGGACGACGGCCGCCTGACCCAGACCGGCATCGTCGCGACGATCATGTCCAATCTCGGCCTCGAACGCTATCTCGGCGGCATCGGGCTCAACCTCGTGCGCACGGCGGTCGGCGACCGCTACGTGCTGGAGCACATGCGCGCCCACGGCTTCAACCTGGGCGGCGAGCAGTCCGGACACATCATCATGTCGGACTACACGACCACCGGAGACGGCCTCATCGCGGCGCTCCAGCTTCTCGCGGTCGTGAAGCGCTGCAACCGGCCCGTCTCCGAGGTGTGCCATTGCTTCGAGCCCCTGCCGCAGGTGCTCAAGAACGTGCGCTACAAGGCCGGCAAGCCGCTCCAGGAGAGCTCCGTGGTCAAGGCCATCGAGGCCGGCCGCGAGCGTCTCGGCGCCAATGGCCGCCTCATCATCCGCCCCTCCGGCACGGAGCCCGTCATCCGCGTCATGGGCGAGGGTGACGACCGTGATCTCGTGAACCGGGTCGTGGACGATGTGGTGGAGGCGGTGACCCGGGCGGCGAGCCAGGCGCCGGCCCCGGCGATCAAGGGCGCTGCCTGACCCCATCAACCGGTGAAATCATGATGAAGGGCGTGGATGCCTCATCCACGCCCTTTCCTTTTGCCCGGAGCGGGGAGGCCGGGGCCGGACATCTTCCCATGGACGTGGAGCGGTAAGGGAAAGTTAAGCTTAACGATCCCTTTAGAAGGGCTGCGCTACAAGCTTGCGGAGCCGGCCGGACGCGCCGGCGCGAAGCCCGCGAGTGAAGAAGAGTGTTCATGCGCCCCGTCACGAAAGCCGTCCTTGCCGTTCTCCTTGCCGCCGCCGCCACGTCCGCCGCGGCTGCCGACCCCGAGGATCTCCTGCCGCCGGCACCCGTTCTCGACGATGTCGAGGATGCCGAGGCGACCCTGTACCTGCGGGGGGACGTCGGCTACGTGCATCACAAGCGCCCGGAGGCCGATTTCGCGGCCTTCCCTCGGAGCGGGAGCCTTGCCGGGGAGGGCATTGCCGACACCGCGGCTCTCGGCTTCGGCATCGGCTATCGTCTCGATCCGATGTTCCGCATGGACGTGACGTTCGATCACCGTTTCGAAAGCCGCTTCGACGGCAGGGCCGCCGCTCCGGACTTCGCGGCGGCGCTTCTGGCCGACCGGGGCCGCTTCCGATCCTCCACGGCGATGCTCAACGCCTATGCGGATCTCGGGACCTGGAACGGCCTGACCCCCTATGTCGGCGCCGGCATCGGCATCGCGCGCAACGAGGTCTCCCGCCTGACGCGCGCCACCTTCGACGGAGCTATGGATCTCACCTCCTGGGGCCGGATTGCCGGCGGCGCCGATTACGGGCTCGCCTGGGCGCTCATGGCGGGTCTCGGCTACGAGCTCCTGCCCGGCCTCACCCTCGACCTCGGCTACCGTTATGTCAGTCTCGGCGAGGTCAAGACCCGCCGTTTCGGGCTTGGCAACGGCGTCGACCTGGAGGCGATCGGCGGCCACGAGGTGCGGGTCGGCGTACGGTTCGGGCTGAACTGACGGCGCTTCGGGAACCGGCGGCATGAGCCTCGCGGCGGGCAGGGATGGTGCGCCATCCGTGCCCTTTCGCTTGCATGGGACAGGGTCGCGGCAGGTCCGATCCGACCGGAAGGCACCTGGGCGAGCCCCGGATAAGAAAAAAGTAAGCTCAAGAATTAAGCTTAACGTTCTCTTCACCCGCAAACGTTACAACATTTTATGACCGTTGAAGATCTCGGCGGTGCGTGACCTGTTGAGTGGAGAAGAATACCCATGAGTTCCATCAAGATCGCGGTCCTTGCCGGTCTTTTCACCGCAACCGCTTCGGCAGCCCTCGCGGCCGACCTCCCTCGCAACTTCTTTTCCCCGGCGCCTGCCATGCGGGCCACGAGACCCAGCACCGAAGGCTGGTACCTGCGGGGAGACATCGGCTATGTCCACCACAAGCGGCCCGAAGCGGACTTCGCCGCCGGAGACTACCGCGGCAATCTGTTCCGCGAAGACCTCGGCGATGCCGCGGGTCTCGGCGTCGGCATCGGCTACCGCTTCAGCCCCAATTTCCGCATGGACGTGACGGCGGACCATTTCAGCGCCCGCTTCAAGGGCACGGCGCCCACGCCCACCTTCGCCACCGCGTCCGTCACGGACCGGGCCTCGCTCCAGTCCTCGGCCTTCCTGGTGAACGGCTACGTGGACTTCGGGTCGATGGGAGGCTTCACGCCTTACGTGGGCGCGGGCATCGGCCTGGCGCGCAACGTCTTCTCCGACTACACGCGCACCACCTATGACGTCGTCGCCGACGTCGAGACCTGGGAGCGTCTCGCGGGAGGCGACGACAGGAGCTTCGCCTGGGCCCTCATGGCCGGTGTGGGCTACCGGCTCTCGTCGAACTTCACCCTCGATCTCGGCTACCGCTATGTCAGCCGTGGAGACATGAAGACCCGCTCCTACGAGGCCGGCGCCGGCTCCGACGTGGAATCCATCGGCACGCACGAGGTGCGCCTGGGCGTGCGCTACGGGCTCTGATGGTCCGGACGACCCGACCGATGCCCGGGGATCGGCTGACGGAGCATGGCGAGCTTTGCCGCATGCTCGATCAGCTCACCCCGGGCTTCCGGGCACGATCCCGCAGGTTGGTCCATGACAAGGCCAAGCTTCGGCTTGAGCGTTAACCATCAATTCACTAAGTTCCTCCGCGAATCACTGCAGGGAGGATCGATGTCAGGATTCGTCACTCTCGAGAATCGCCTTCCGTCGCTCTGGCAGAGCCCTCAGATCCTGCAGGTGAGGGAAGTCGAGGCGTCCGCTCCCGTCGTGGCGCGGGACACGCCCCTGCCGTCCCCGGCAGCGGCGGACCAGGGTTCTTCCGAGCGCCGCGACCCCAGCATCTTCATCAGCCACGCCCTCAGGAACGCCGAGAGCCTCATCGCATCGGTGACGGGCCTGAGGGATCATGAGGTTCGCGTCAGCGTCAGCTTCGCCCGCTACGATTTCTAGAGAGGGCGCCCATGCCCGCTCATCTGGCCGTTCCGCCGGGCGGCGCCAGATAAGCCCCGGCGGAACGACGGGAGGGCGGCGGCATGCGTGGCGGACTGAAGAGCGCGATCCTGCTCATCATCGGCGCGACCTCGGCTGCTCCCGCCCTGTCGGAGGTCGGTCCCTTTTCGATCACGAACGTCTCGGATGCACTGGTCCGCGCCTACAACGCCGAGGATGCGGCCGCCTTCCACGAGTTCCTGGCTCCGTCCCTGCAGGCCAAGTACCCGGTGGAGGCGCTCCGAACCGCGCTGGTGCGATGCCGGGTTCTGACCCACGACATCTTCCGGCTCAGCACGCCGTCGTGGGGTTCCCGTCGCTTCGGCTTCTTCGCGGTGTATGCCGAGACGCGGGTCTTCGAAATGGTCCTCGAGATCGACGAGAACGAGAAGATCCTCCACTGGGTGATCACCGACAACGTGACGGCCAAGGACCAGCAGTGCACGGTAAGCCACGTTTCGTGACGAGAGGCGCAGGTCCCGCGCGGATTGCATGACGGACACGAAGGCTGAACGCTAAAGCCGCGCCAGGAGGTGCTTCGGAGCGGGGGAGGGGCCCTAACGGCCCCTCCGCCCGTCACTCCGCCGGGTGCGGCGGCGGCGCCTGCTTCTCGCCGTGGGGCCTCAGGCCCGTCTGCGCCCGCATCTTGTCCAGCAGCTCGCTCACATAGGTGGAGGGCCTCGTGTAGCCGCCAATGAGCAGGTAGATCGCCGGAACCACGACCACCGTCAGCAGGGTGGACAGGGCCACGCCGCCGACGATCACCGAGCCGATGGCGTTGCGGGCCTCGGCGCCTGCTCCCGTCGACCAGGCGAGCGGGATGCCCGCGCCGATCATGGCGATGGAGGTCATGAGGATCGGCCGCAGGCGCAGCACGGAGGCCTCGATCACCGCCTCCCGGACCGCCATGCCCTGCTCGCGCAGCTGGTTCGCGAACTCGACGATCAGGATGCCGTTCTTGGTCATCAGGCCGATGAGCAGGATCATGCCGATCTGGCTGTAGATGTTGAGCGACTGGCCCGTGAGCACGAGGGCCGCAAGGCCGCCGGTGACGGCGAGCGGAACGGTCAGCATGATGATGAACGGATTGATCCAGCTCTCGAACTGCGCCGCCAGCACCAGGAACACCACGAGCAGGGCCAGGCCGAAGGTGACGTAGAACGCGTTGGAGGATTCGAGGAAGTCCTGCGACTGACCCCGGTAGCCGATCCGGGCCTCCGCCGGCAGGTTCTCGCGCACGATCTGCTCGAGGGTCGCGAGCGCGTCGCCGATGGAGACATCCCCCCGGAGAGAGGAATCGATGGTGATCGCCCGCATCCGGTTGAACCGGTTCAGGGTCTGGGGCGCCGCCGATTCCGTGAGCGTGACGAAGGAGGAGAGGGGAACGAGCTCCCCGTTCGTCGCCCGCACGAAGGTGTTCGTCAGGTCGTTCGGCGTGGCCCGGTCTTCCGCGCGGCCCCGCATGATGACGGAGTATTCCTCGCCGCGGCTGACGAAGGTCGAGACCTCGCGCTCGCCGAACATCAGCTCGAGGGTGCGGCCGATATCCTCGACGGACACGCCGAGATCCGCCGCGCGCTGGCGGTCGATCTGGACGCGGATGTCGGGCTGGGATTCCCGGTAGTCGGAATCCATGTTCACGAACATCCCGGTTTCCTGCGCCTTCTGCATGACGATGTCGCGCCACTCGCGCAGGGTGTCGTAGTCGGGTCCGCCCAGCACGAACTGAATCGGCTTGGAGGGGCCGCGCTGGCCGAACGAGCCGGGGCTGATCGGCGCCACGCGCGCACCGGGCAGGTTCGCGACCTTCCGCTGGATTTCCTGGACCAGCTCCTGCTGCTTCACGGTCCGCTGCTCCCAGGGAACGAGGCGCACGATGATCATGCCGGCATTGACCGGCGAGGGCCGGGCGAAGCCGGGCGCGACCTGGCTCGTCATGGAGCCGATCACGCCCTGTTCCTTGTAGGGCAGGAGGATCCGCTCGACCTCCCGAACGCGTTCGCGGGTATAGTCGAGGCTGGAGCCCTCCGGGGCCTCGATGCGGACGATGATGGCGCCGCGGTCCTCGGTCGGCGCGAAGTTCTTCGGCAGCATCTGGAACAGGCCCCAGGCCGACAGCGACACGGCGAACCCGATGGCGAGGATCACCAGCGGGGCCTTGAGAACCGTGGAAAGGATCCGGCGGTAGACGTTGTTCATGCTCGTGAAGAAGGGCTCCGTCATGCGCTGGATGCGGCCATGGGCCGGCACCATGAGCTTGGAGCACATCATTGGGGTGAGCGTGCGCGCGACGACGCCCGAGAAGAAGATCGAGGCCGCGAGCGTGATGCCGAACTCCCGGAAGAGCTTGCCCGTGTTGCCGGTCATGAAGGCGAGGGGCACGAAGACCGCCATCAGGGTGGCGGTCGTCGCGATCACCGCGAAACCGATCTCCCGCGCGCCGTCGAAGGAGGCGAGCAGGGGCGGCTGACCCTCCTCGATGCGCCGGTGGACGTTCTCGATCTCCACGATGGCATCATCCACCACGATGCCGATGGCGAGCACGATGGCGAGCAGCGTCAGCACGTTGATCGAGGCGTTGAAGTAGGCCATCACCATCAGGGCGGCGATGACGGAAACGGGGATCGCCACGATGGCCACGATGGTCGAGCGCCAGTCGCGCAGGAAGATCAGGATCACCAGGATGACGAGGATGATGCCTTCGACGAGCGTCTGCAGCACGCCGTCGATGGAGGCGCGGATGAACTGGCTCTCGTCGTAGGACACCTCCGCCGTGGTGCCGGGCGGCAGCGACGGCTTCAGCCGCTCGAGCTCCGCGCGGACCTCGTCGGCCACCGACAGGGTGTTGGCCGTCGCCTGGCGCACGATGCCGAGGCCGGTGGCCACGTTGCCGGATTCGTAGAACTCGAAGCGGTTGTCCTCCGGACCGACCTCGACCCGGGCGACCTCGCTCAGGCGCACCAGATAGCCGTTCTTGTTCGTGACGATGAGCTGCTCGAAATCCTGCGGGGTCGACAGGCGGGAATCCGTCTTGACGGTGAGCTCGCGCTGGGACGACTCGATGCGCCCGCCGGGCAGCTCCACGTTCTGGCGCTTGATGGCGGTTTCCAGGTCCTGCACCGTGAGGCCGCGGGCGGCAAGGGCCGAACGGTCGATCCAGATGCGCATGGCATAGCGCCGCTCGCCGGCGAGATAGACGTTCGCGACGCCCGGCACGGTCGAGAGCCGGTCCACATAGACCCGCTTGAGGAAGTCGCTGAGCTCGAGCGCATCGTAGGTCGAGGAGGTCACGCTGACCCACATGATGGGCGATGCGTTGTCGTCGACCTTGCGGATGACCGGCTGGTCGACGCCGTCCGGCAGGCGGCCGACGACGCGGAACACCGCGTCGCGCACGTCCGACGTGGCGCCTTCGGGATCGCGCGACACGTCGAATTCGATCACGACCGAGGAGCGCTCGTTGCGGCTTTCCGACCGGATCTGGTCGATGCCCTCGATGCCCGCGACCGCGCCTTCGATCACCTCCGTGATCCGGCTCTCGATGACCTCGTTCGAGGCGCCGCGGTAGATCGTCGAGACGGAGACGACGGGCCGGTCCACGCTCGGGTACTCGCGCACCGGGAGGTTCATGAGCGCGGCGAGGCCGCCCACGATCAGCAGAAGGCTGACCACGACGGCGAAGACGGGGCGGCGGATGAAGAGGTCGGAAACCTGCATGGCGCGTCAGCTCTCAGGCTGGTGAAGAGAAATCTCCCCCGCGGACGGGAGAGTCGGAATTACGGGCGTTCGGCCGCGACGGCGCTGCCGATGGCCTGCGGGAGGTTCAGGGAGCTGCGCGAGGGCTGCTGCCTGTCGGCCGCGGGCGCCGGCTGCGCCGCCGGAGTGCCGGACCCGACCGGCCGCGCGATCACCTGGGCTCCCGGACGCACCCGCTGGACGCCGAGCACGACGATGGATTCTCCGGGCTGCAGCCCTTCCACCACCTCCACCCGGCCGTTCTGCCGCTGGCCGATCCGGATGACGCGGCGCTCCACCTTGCCGTCCTTGACCGGATAGACGATCTGGCGAAGGCCTTCGCTGACGATGGCCTCCTCGGGGATGACGACCGCGTCGTCCTTGGTGGTGACCTCCAGGCGCACCGACAGGAACATGCCGGGCCTGAGGGCCTCGTCCTCGTTGTCGAACTCCGCCGTCAGCTTGACGGTGCGGGTGGTCGGCTCCACGCGCGGGTCGATCATGGTCACGGCCCCCTCGAAGGTCCGCCCGGGATAGGCGGCCGAGGTCGCGTTCACGGTCTGGCCGGCCTTGAGGCGCCCGAGGAGGTTCTCCGGCACGGAGAAGTCGAGCCGGATCCGGGACAGGTCGTCCAGGGACGTGATTCGGGTGCCGGGGGGCACATAGGCGCCCAGCGACACGGAGCGGCTGCCGACCCGGCCGGCGAAGGGCGCACGGATCGTCAGCTCCTCCAGCCGTGCCTCGGCGCCCCGGCGCTGGGCCTCGGCGGAGGCGATGGAGCCTTCGAGGGATTTCATCTGGGCCGTCAGGTCCTCGACCTGGGCGCTGGTGCCCGCGCCGGTGCGGCTCAGGGCCTTGGCGCGCTCCAGCTTGATGGCGACCTCGTTCCGGAGCGCGACCGCCCGGTTGGCTTCCGCCGCCGCCTGCTCGATCTCGGCACGGCGCTCGGCGGCGTCGAACTGGACCAGCATGTCGCCGGCCTTGACCTTCTGGCCCTCCTCGAACCCGATCTCGGTGATGAGACCGGCGACCTTGGCGGTCACGGTGATCGATTCGAAGGCCCGGACCGTGCCCACCGCGTCGCGGGTTTCCACCACGCGGCCGGTCTTGACCGTGTCGACCTCGACCATGGCGGGGCCGGAGGGACCGCGTCCGCCGCCGGGGCCGCCCGCCGGCGCCGCAGGCTGGGCAAAGTAGGAGCCGACCACCGGTGCCTTTGCCAAATAGCCGCCCTGATAGGCGTACCAACCGCCGTAGCCTGCTGCTCCCAGCATGGCGATGACGGCAAGCTGACTGGACACACGCATGCTCGCTCCTCGAAGACTCGAATATTGGGAATGCCGTAGCACAATATAGACTGGGCAGACCCAACTTACTGCAATGAACACAATATTTTGTATTACGGTTTTGTAATCTGACAGTGCTCATAAGGATGTCATGCTGCCTAAGCGGAAGTCATCTTGACCGCCGGCGGCTCCTCCGTCATACCGGATGGCGGGACACCTCTCCCCACCGAGAGGCGCCCATCTGTAAGGATGGATGACATGACAGACCTGCCCGCCGCGCGTCCTCGCGCGCCCTTCTTCTCGTCCGGCCCCTGCGCGAAGCGCCCCGGATGGTCCCTCGACAACCTCAAGACCGACAGCCTGGGCCGCTCGCACCGCGCCAAGATCGGCAAGTCGCGCCTGAAGCTGGCCATCGACCTGACCCGCGAGGTTCTCGGGGTTCCGGCCGATTACCGCATCGGCATCGTCCCGGCCTCCGACACGGGCGCCGTGGAGATGGCCCTGTGGTCGATGCTCGGCGCGCGCGGCGTGGACATGCTCGCCTGGGAAAGCTTCGGCGAGGGCTGGGTCACGGACGTGGTCAAGCAGCTCAAGCTCGACGACTCCCGCGTCATCACCGCCCCTTACGGCGAACTTCCCGACCTCTCGCAGGTCGACACGAAGACCCGCGACGTGGTCTTCACCTGGAACGGCACCACCTCGGGCGTTCGCGTGCCGAACGCCGACTGGATCGCGGCGGACCGCGAGGGCCTGACCATCTGCGACGCCACCTCGGCGGCCTTCGCCCAGAAGCTCGACTTCGCCAAGCTCGACGTGGTCACCTTCTCCTGGCAGAAGGTGCTGGGCGGCGAGGCGGCGCACGGCATGCTCATCCTCTCGCCCCGCGCGGTCGAGCGGCTGGAGACCTACAAGCCCGCATGGCCGCTGCCGAAGATCTTCCGCATGACCAAGGGCGGCAAGCTCATCGAGGGCATCTTCGAGGGCGAGACCATCAACACCCCCTCCATGCTCGCGGTCGAGGATTACATCGACGCGCTGGAATGGGCGAAGTCCATCGGCGGCCTGAACGCCCTCGTGGCCAAGGCCGACGCCAACGCCAAGGTCGTCCTCGACTGGGTCGCCAAAACGCCCTGGATCGCCAACCTCGCCAAGGACCCGGCCACCGCCTCCAACACCAGCGTCTGCCTCGTCGTTGCCGATGCGGACGTGGTCGCCAAGGGGCCCGAGGCCGTGGCCCAGGTCGCCAAGGGCATCACCGCGGCGCTCGACAAGGAAGGCGTCGCCTATGACATCGGCGCCTATCGCGATGCGCCTCCCGGTCTTCGGATCTGGTGCGGCGCCACGGTCGAGCAATCCGACCTGGAGGCCCTGACGCCGTGGCTCGACTGGGCCTTCGAGCAGGAAAAGGCGAAGCTCGCGAAAGCGGCTTGATTTCATTCGTCATCCCGGACGCGGCAGGGCCGCGATCCGGGATCGCTCTCATCAGCCAGACTCCCATGACGATCCCGGCTCGCGCTGCGCTTGGCCGGGATGACGCTACAGGCACAGGTGCACCATGCCCGCTCCCCGCGTACTCATTTCCGACGCTCTTTCTCCCGCCGCCGTGCAGATCTTCAAGGATCGCGGCATCGAGGTCGATTTCCAGCCCGACCTCGGCAAGGACAAGGAGAAACTCGCTGCCATCATCGGCCAGTATGACGGCCTCGCCATCCGCTCGGCCACCAAGGTCACGGCCAAGATCCTGGAGCAGGCGACCAACCTGAAGGTCATCGGCCGCGCCGGCATCGGCGTCGACAATGTCGAGATCCCCGCCGCCACGGCGAAGGGCATCATCGTCATGAACACGCCCTTCGGCAATTCCATCACCACCGCCGAGCACGCCATCGCCATGATGTTCGCGCTCGCCCGCCAGATCCCGCAGGCCGACGCCTCGACCCAGGCCGGAAAGTGGGAGAAGAACCGCTTCATGGGCGTCGAGCTCACCGGCAAGGTGCTCGGCGTGATCGGCTGCGGCAATATCGGCTCCATTGTGGCCGATCGCGGCATCGGCCTGCGCATGAGGGTCATCGCCTACGATCCCTTCCTGTCGCCGGAGCGCGCCCTCGAGATCGGCGTCGAGAAGGTCGAGCTCGAAGACCTCCTGCGCCGGGCCGACATCATCACGCTCCACGTGCCGATGACGGAGAAGACGAAGAACATCCTGTCCGCCGAGAACCTCGCCAAGACCAAGAAGGGCGTGCGCATCGTCAACTGCGCCCGCGGCGGACTCGTGGACGAGGTGGCGCTTCGCGCGGCGCTCGATTCCGGCCACGTGGCCGGCGCGGCCTTCGACGTGTTCGTCGAGGAACCGGCGACCTCCAATCCGCTCTTCGGCCATCCCAACGTGGTCTGCACCCCGCATCTGGGCGCCGCCACCACCGAGGCGCAGGAGAACGTCGCGCTCCAGGTCGCCGAGCAGATGTCGGACTACCTGCTCCAGGGCGCGATCCAGAACGCCGTGAACTTCCCGTCGATCACGGCCGAGGAGGCTCCGCGCCTGCGGCCCTTCGTGGCGCTCGCCGAAAAGCTCGGCTCCTTCCTCGGCCAGCTCACGGAAGCGCCCATCAAGGGCATCCGCATCGAGTACGAAGGCGCCGTGGCGGACATGAACACCCGCGCGCTCACCTCGGCCGCCGTCACCGGCGTGCTGCGTCCCTTCCTGCAGGACATCAACATGGTGTCGGCTCCCGTGGTCGCCCGCGAGCGCGGCATCACCATCGAGGAGGTCAAGCGCGAGAACGCGGCCCGCGACTACGAGAGCTTCATCCGCATCGTCGTGGATGCCGAGGACATGCCGAGGCACGCGGGCGGCACCGTGTTCCAGGACGGCAAGCCGCGCGTGATCGAGATCCGCGACATCGCGGTCGACGCGGAGTTCGCGCCGCACATGATCTATGTGCGCAACGACGACAAGCCCGGCTTCATCGGCCGCTTCGGCACGCTGCTGGGTGAGTCCGGCGTCAACGTGGCGACCTTCGCCCTCGGCCGCGACAGGCCCGGCGGCGATGCCATCTGCTTCGTCTCCGTCGATCAGCCCGTGTCGGACGAGCTCCTGCGCAGGATCGAGGAGATCCCGCAGGTCAAGCGCGCCCGCGCCGTCCACTTCTAAGAGGCCCGCCATGCCCTCGTCCCTGCCGCAGCGCTTCGTTCTGACCCTCGCCTGCGCCAACCGCCCGGGCATCGTCGCCGCCGTGGCAGGGCACCTGTCGAGCGCGGGCCTGAACATCCTCGACGCCCAGCAATACGACGACACGCAGACGGACAGGTTCTTCATGCGCGTCGTCTTCGACCCCGTGGAGGGCGAGGCCGATCTCGACGCCCTCAGGAGCGGCTTCGTGCCCGTGGCCGAGCGCTTCGGGATGACCTGGACCCTGCGCAACCGGAGCGAGCCGCGCCGGGTCATGCTCATGGTGTCCAAGTTCGATCACTGTCTCGCCGATCTGCTCTACCGCTGGCGCATCGGCGAACTCGCCTTCGAGCCTGTCGGCGTCATCGCCAACCACCCGGTCGAGACCTACAGCCACGTGGATCTCGGCAGCATCCCGTTCCACCACCTGCCGGTCACCCGCGACACCAAGATGGAGCAGGAGGCGAAGGTCTGGGAGGTCATCCGCGACGCCAAGGCCGATCTCGTGGTGCTCGCGCGCTACATGCAGGTGCTCTCCGACGGGCTCGCGGCGAAGCTCGCGGGACGCTGCATCAACATCCACCACTCGTTCCTGCCCGGCTTCAAGGGCGCCAAGCCCTACCATCAGGCCCATGCCCGCGGCGTGAAGCTCATCGGGGCGACGGCGCACTACGTCACGTCGGATCTCGACGAGGGGCCGATCATCGCCCAGGACGTGGAGCCCATCACCCATCGCGACACGCCGGACGACCTCGTGCGCAAGGGGCGCGACATCGAGCGCCGGGTGCTGGCCCGCGCCGTGCGCCACCATCTGGAGGACCGCATCCTCCTCAATGGCCAGAAGACCGTGGTGTTCGCGGATTAGCGCCGCCGCTCCGCGAGCCAGATGCCGCCGAGCACCAGCGCCAGACCGAGCGCGTGGTAGAACGCGAAGGGCTCGCCCAGCAGAACGACGGCGAGAAGCGCCCCGAAGACGGGCACCAGGTTGACGAACAGGCCCGCCCGCGCCGGGCCGATCAGCTCGACGCCCCGGATGTAGAAGATCTGGGACAGGAGCGAGGGCAGCAGCGCCACGTAGAGCAGGACCGCCCAGCCCGTGGGCGTGGGCCATTGCAGGGTGCCGGTCGCCATCTCGTAGGCCAGCGGGGGCAGGGAGGTGACGAAGGCCACCACGGCAAGCGCCGTGAAGAAGACGAGGCCCGTCACCGCGGGCCGGCGGCGCAGCCCCAGGGTGTAGCCGGCATAGAACAGGCACGCCACGAGCATCCACACGTCGCCGATGTTGAGCGCGAGGGTGCGGAGGATTTCGAGGTCCCCCTTCACCGAGACGAGCACGACGCCCGCGATGGTTACGGCCATGCCGAGGATCTGCAGGGGCAGGATGCGCGCCCGGAAGAACAGCACCGTCCCGAGCAGGACCAGGACCGGAATGGAGCCCTGGAAGATCGTGAGGTTCACCGCCGTCGTGTGATGGGCGGCGGCATAGAACAGGGCGTTGAACGCGGTGAAGCCGAAGGCCCCCATGCCGGCGATGTAGGGCAGGTGCCTCCGCAGGACCGGCCATTCGGCCCGGAGCTGCCGCCCCGTCGTCGGCACCATCACGGCCACGACCACGACCCAGCGCAGGCAGGTGAGGACCATGGGGGAGATCTCGCCCACGGCGATCCGCCCCGCGATGGCGTTGCCGCCCCAGAACAGGGTGGTCAGGATCAGCAGCAGGTAGGCCTGCCCGAAGAGCCCCTTCCAGAGCGATTGCAGGATTTTCATGGGACGCGGGTCCTCGCAGCGCTTGCCGCCGTCCGCGGTTCGGGTAAACCGGCCTGATTGGAGGCGGGGGATGTCTATGGCCTTAAGGTTCCTGGTGGTCGAGGGCAATACGCGTGGTGCAAGGCAGGCCCACAGGGAAAGCTATGGACTCATGCCGTCGGAGTCTTATGCGGCGGTGCTGCAGGGCATCGCGGGGGACGCGATCTGCGATCTCGCCTTCCCGGCGGACGAGGGGGCGAACCTGCCGGATGCGGCGGGGCTCGAATCCTATGACGGCATCGTGCTCACCGGCTCGCACCTCAACATCTACGACCGTACCCCCGACATCCTGCGCCAGATCGACCTCATGCGGGCGGTCTACACCTCCGGCACGCCCACTTTCGGGTCCTGCTGGGGCCTCCAGGTCGCGGCCGTCGCGGCGGATGGCGACGTGCGGCAGAACCCCCTGGGACGGGAGATCGGCTTCGCCCGGCGCCTGACGCCGACGGAGGCGGGCCGGGTGCATCCCATACTGGAGGGCCGCCCCGGCGCCTATGACGCGCCCGCGATCCATCTCGACATGGTCACGGTCACCCCGGGCGACTGCACGATCCTGTCCACCAACGCGGTCTCGGCCGTGCAGGCGGCGGAGATCCGGGTGAATGGCGGCGTGTTCTGGGGCGTGCAGTATCATCCCGAGTTCAGCCTGGGCGAACTGGCCGTGATCCTGGGCCGGCGCACCGAGATCCTCGTTAACGAAGGCTTCTGCCGGACGCCCGAGGAGGCCGCGGCCTACGTGGCCGACCTGAAGACCCTCCATGCCGAGCCCAACGACATCCCGGTTGCCTGGCGCCACGGCCTCGATGCGGAGGTGCTCGACCCGGTGCGCCGCACCCGCGAGATCCGCAACTTCATCGAGCATCGGGTCAGGCCCGGAAAGAGCGCGCGCGGACGGGCGTGACGCTGCGGCATCACCGCTTCGTCGCCGCGATGGCGTAGCGGTGCTGGGTGGCCCGCTCCAGGCCCTTCAGAAGCGACATGTGCTTGGCCTGCTCGCGGTGGATGCGCTTGAGGTTGCGATCGACCGTGATCTCGGCGAAGCCGGCCTGGCGGAGCAGGTCCACGACCTCGGCCGAGCGCGCTCCCTTGGAAAAGTAGACCTGCCGCAGGATCCGTTCGTGGGTCTCGCGCATCGCATCGGGCATGTGGGACGCGGGCGGCGTTCGCCCAGTGAGGCGCTCGAACGCCCGGACCATGCGCCTGACCAGGGTGTCCGAGACGAAGTCGCCGTCGACGATGAGCACCTTGCCGCCGGGCTTCAGGAGCGAATGCCATTCCCTGAAGGCGGCCATCGGATCGACCAGGGTCCAGACCAGATGGCGCGTCACGATCGCGTCGTAGCTCTCCGGCCTTTCCAGGGTGCGCTCGGCGTCGCCCATGACGAACCGGATGCGGGCCCCGCGCGCTTCGGCCTTGGCGCGGGCCCGGGAGAGCATCGCGTCCGACCAGTCCAGCCCGGTGACGTGGAACCCCAGCCCGTCGAGCAGGTGGGATATCACCCCCGTGCCGCTCGCGAGGTCGAGGGCGCTGCGCCCCGCGCCCGGCCCGAGATGGCGCAGGAACAACTCGCTCCATGCCTGCCGCTCCGCTTCCGAGAAGATCTCGTGTCCCACCTGCTGGTCGAAGGTTGCGGCGCGGGCCGACCAATAGTCACGAATTTCGTCCCGAAGCGTATAGTTCGACGTCATCGAATGGGCCCGTTCCAGTCATGCTTTGCGGTGCGATTTACCCTCCGTGTCGGTACTCGTCAAATTATAGATGTTCTAAACTGTAGAATAGACTATTTCTAAACTAGGTAAAATCTATTGTTTGTTATAGAAGTTCTAAAAGATATTGCTTGATATACTTTCATTGCGGGCATAGGGACGAGCCGCTTTTCCTCTTGATGCGAGGTTCATCATGCAGCTTCCCAAACTGGCCCTTTGCGCCGCCCTGGCGCTCGTCGGTCTCCTGCCCACCCCCTCGACGGCGGCGGACACGAAGATCACCGTCACCGACATCGCCGGCCGGAAGGTCGAGGTCAAAGCGCCTGTCGACAAAGTGATCCTCGGTGAGGGGCGGCAGATCTACTTCGTGGCGGCCCTGGACGGCGAGGATCCCTTCAAGCGCGTCGTCGGCTGGCGCGACGATTTCGAGAAGGCGGACCTCGACGGCTACAAGGACTACCTCGCCAAGTACCCCGATATCGCAAAGCTCCCCACCTTCGGCGGCACGAAGGAAGGCACGTTCGACATCGAGCAGGCCGTGGCGCTCGCCCCCGACGTCATGATCATGAACGTGGAGGCGAAGACCGCGACGGACGACGCGAAGCTCATCGAGAAGCTCGCCAAGGTCGGCATCCCGGTCGTCTTCGTGGACTTCCGCGACAAGCCGTTCGAGAACACCGAACCGAGCATGCGGCTGATCGGCAAGCTGTTCGGCAAGGAGGCCCGGGCGGAGGAGTTCATCGCCTTCCGCAAGGAGCAGATCGAGCGCGTCACGGAGCGCCTCGCGAAAGCCAATCCGGCAAAGCCGCTCGTGATGATGGAGCGCGCTGCCGGCTACACCGACGATTGCTGCATGTCCTTCGGCAACGAGAATTTCGGCAAGATGGTCGAGATGGCCGGCGGCATCAATCTCGCGGCCAAGATCATCCCCGGCACCTTCGGCGTCGTGAACCCGGAGCAGATCATCGCGTCCAACCCGGACCACGTGATCGCCACCGGCTCGAACTGGGAGCTGTACGTGCCCGGCGGAAAGTGGGTCGGCGTCGGCTCCGGCGCCGATAAGGCGAAGGCCCGCGCCAAGCTGGCGGATCTCATGAAGCGTCCCGCCTTTACCGGCGTGAAGGCGGTGCAGAACGGCCAGGTCCATGCCATCTGGCACCAGTTCTACAACAGCCCGTATCAGTTCGTCGCCATCCAGCAGATGGCCAAGTGGCTGCACCCGGAGCTCTTCAAGGACCTCGACCCGGACCAGACGATGCGCACCCTCTACGAGCGCTTCCTGCCGGTGGCCTACAAGCCGGGCTACTGGGTCTCCCTGGCGGACAAGGAATAGGTCCTTGACTCACGCGGCATCCGTTCCGGCACAGACAGGGCGCGGTGTCTACCGCGCCCTCGTGCAGCGCAAGAAGCTCCTGCTCCTCGCGCTTGCGGCCGTCCTGATCCTCTCGGTCATCGCCGATCTCGGCCTGGGGCCGGCCCGCTACGGTATGCGGGAGGTCGTGCTCGCGCTCGCCGGGTCGTCGGAGGTGTCGCACCAGGTCAGCGTCGTGATCTGGGATATCCGGATGCCGGTCGCCCTGATGGCGGTGGTGGTCGGCGCCGCCCTCTCGGCCGCGGGCGCGCAGATGCAGACGATCCTGAACAATCCGCTCGCCAGCCCCTTCACCCTCGGCATCTCGGCGGCCGCCAGCTTCGGCGCCTCGCTCGCGCTCGTGTTCGGAGTGGGCCTGCTGCCCTTCGCCATCGAATACGTGGTGTCGATCAACGCCCTGCTCATGGCCATGGGGGCGGCCCTGTTCATTCACCTGATGAGCCAGAGGCGCGGCGTCACCGTCGAGACGATCGTCCTGCTGGGCATCACCCTGGTCTTCACCTTCAACGCCCTTCTGGCGCTGGTGCAGTTTCTCGCCTCGGAGCAGGCGCTGGCGGCCGTCGTGTTCTGGACCATGGGCAGCCTCACCCGGGCGACCTGGCCGAAGCTGGCCATCACCACGGCCATCCTCGCCGTCGCCCTTCCGCTCTTCTTCCGCCGCGCCTGGGCCCTGACGGCTCTGCGCCTGGGCGAGGACAAGGCCGCGAGCTTCGGCGTGAACGTGCGCTGGCTCAGGCTCGAGACGATGCTGATCGTCAGCGTGCTCGCCGCGGTGCCCGTGGCCTTCGTCGGCACCATCGGATTCGTCGGCCTCGTCGGCCCTCACATCGCCCGCATGATGATCGGGGAGGACCAGCGCTTCTTCCTGCCGGCTTCCGCCCTCTCGGGGGCCGCGATGCTGTCGCTGACGTCCGTGATCAGCAAGTCGCTCATTCCCGGCAGCATCATTCCCATCGGCATCATCACGGCGCTGGTCGGCGTGCCGTTTCTCTTCAGCCTGATCATGACCAACCGGAGACAGGCATGGTAGCCACGTTGCAGCTCAACCAGGTCGGTGTGCGCTACGGCAAGCTGGAGGTGCTCTCGGGCATCACGACGCCGGTCATGAAGGGCGGCGAGGTGACGGCGGTGATCGGGCCCAACGCCGCCGGCAAGTCGAGCCTGTTCCGGCGCATCGCGGGGCTTCTCGGCGGGCCAGGAGACATCGCCATCGGCGGCCTCGCGGGACGGTCCGCGTCCCGGGCCGTCTGCTACATGCCTCAGGACACGTCGGTGAACACCGTGCTCACCGTCTACGAATCGATCCTCCTGGCGCGCAAGCAGGGCGGGGAACACCGGGTCAGCGACGGCGATCTCGAAGCCGTGGACGAGGTTCTCGCGGCCCTGCGGATCGAACCCATCGCCTTCAGGGGATTGTGCGAGCTCAGCGGCGGCCAGCGGCAGCTGGTGTCCCTGGCCCAGACGCTGGTGCGGCAGCCGAAGATCCTGCTCCTGGACGAGCCGACGAGCGCCCTCGATCTCCACCGCCAGGTCGAGGTGCTGGCGCTCATCCGCGCGCTGGCGCGGAAGCACGAGATCTGCGTCGTCCTGGCGGTCCACGATCTCAACCAGGTCCTGCGCGTGGCCGACCGCGTCCTGGTGATCGATGCCGGCACGATGGTGAAGTGCGGCCCCGCCGAGGCGGTCATCACGCCCGACCTTCTCCGGGACATCTACAAGGTCGACGGCCGGATCGAGCGCTGCTCCCGCCTCTGCGCCCAGGTCATCATCGACGGTCCCATCGTCCATTGACCCGATCCGGCGTCCTGCCACGGTGCGCGGATGTGAAGGAGCGCCACGCCGCCGTCATCTTCCTCGCGCTATGTTCCCACTCTGTTCTTGACACTCGCGCCAAGCTAAGCTATATTGTTCGTGTCCGGTTCACCGAGGGGCGCGCTCGCGAGGCGTCGTGATTGTGGGACCGGACACGGTCCTGCGCCGGAGGGGAACGCACCCTCCTGCGGCAGGAGGCCCAGGCACAAGCCCTGGGGCCGGAGCGGGTCGCAGGCCCGGCCGCACCAGGCGTGCGGCGTTCGCCTGCGGCCGTTCACGGACCAGCGCCGCCTGTTCGCCTGAAAAGAACCGTGCGCGAGGGGCCATCCGGCTCTTCCCTCTCCACCACCACCCTTCGAGCCGGTTCGCTCCTCGCGCCCCCTCGACTGCCACAAGGCCGCGCGCATACCCCGCAGCCCGATCACCCGTGCCCGTTGCCATACCTTTGCGCCGGTCCTTGTGGAACGTGATGCATCTTGGGATTGGCGGGCGGAAAAAGCGTGTTGGTTCTTGACCTCCCGGCATTGATCCACCATGAGGGTTTGCAAGGTTTTTCCCCAGCCCTGGCCTTGCGCCAGGGCTTTTTCATGTGAGGCTTGAGCAATGGCGAACGTGGTTGTCGTAGGCGCCCAGTGGGGCGACGAGGGCAAGGGCAAGATCGTCGATTGGCTGTCCGAACAGGCGGACGTGGTCGTGCGGTTCCAGGGCGGGCACAATGCCGGCCATACGCTGGTCATCGGCGACAAGGTCTACAAGCTCTCGCTCCTGCCGTCCGGCGTGGTGCGCCCCAACAAGCTGTCGGTCATCGGCAACGGCGTCGTGCTCGATCCCCATGCCCTCGCGGGGGAGGTCGAGCGCCTGGCCGAGCAGGGCGTCTCCATCAGCCGGGACAACCTGCGCGTCGCCGAGAACGCCACGCTGATCCTGTCGATCCACCGCGAGCTCGACGCCCTGCGCGAAAGCGGCAGCGCCGGCACCAAGATCGGCACCACCAAGCGCGGCATCGGCCCCGCCTACGAGGACAAGGCCGGGCGCCGCGCCATCCGCCTGATGGACCTTGCCGACCTGTCCTCCCTGCGGGACAAGATCGACCGGCTGCTCACGCACCACAACGCCCTTCGCCGCGGCTTCGGCCTCGAGGAATTCTCCCCCGACGCGATCTACGAGGAGCTGTCCTCCGTCGCCCCGAAGGTGCTGCCCTACATGGACGCGGTGTGGCGCCTGCTCGACGAGCAGCGCCGTTCCGGCAAGCGCATCCTGTTCGAAGGCGCCCAGGGTGCGCTGCTCGATGTGGATCACGGCACCTATCCCTTCGTCACGTCGTCCAACACCGTCGCCGGCCAGGCCGCCACGGGTTCGGGCCTCGGGCCGGGCGCCGTCGGCTACGTGCTGGGCATCGCCAAGGCCTACACGACCCGCGTGGGCGAGGGGCCTTTCCCAACGGAATTGTTCGACGAGACCGGCGAGCTGATCGGCCAGAAGGGCAAGGAATTCGGCGTCGTCACGGGCCGCAAGCGCCGCTGCGGCTGGTTCGACGCGACCCTGGTGCGCCAGACGGTCCGCACCTCGGGCATCGACGGAATCGCGCTCACCAAGCTCGACATCCTCGACGGATTCGAGACGATCAAGATCGGCGTCGGCTATCGCCTCGACGGCCAGACCATCGACTACTTCCCGGCGAGCCAGGGCGCTCAAGGACGCGTCGAGCCGATCTACGAAGAGATGGAAGGCTGGAGCGGATCGACCGCGGGAGCGCGCTCCTGGGCCGATCTGCCCGCGCAGGCGATCAAATACGTGCGCCGCGTGGAGGAGCTCATCGGTGCGCCGGTGGCCGTTCTGTCCACTTCGCCGGAGCGTGACGATACAATCCTCATGAAGAACCCGTTTGAGGGTTGACGAGGCGCCCGCTCCGGGCCATCCCAAGAGCGCAATGGCTGATTACTATCCCCTCATAGCCCGCGCTGTCGAAGGCTTGTCCGATCCGTCGCCGGAGATGCGCCGCGCCGTCTACGAGCGCGCGCGCTCCGCCCTGATCGGGCAGCTGCGCACGCTCGATCCGCCCCTCACGGAAGACGAAATCCACCAGGAGCGGATTTCCCTCGACGAGGCCATCCGCCGGATCGAGTCCGAGTATGCTGCGGAGGCTCCGGCATCGAGCTCGATGCCGCAGGCAGCCGCGGCTCCGGTCCTTCGCCAGAGTGCCCGCCTGCCGTCGGACGACGTTCCCGGCCGTGCCGATGCGGGCCACCGGGGCC
This sequence comes from Microvirga sp. GCM10011540, assembly GCF_042650665.1. Lineage (NCBI taxonomy): Bacteria > Pseudomonadati > Pseudomonadota > Alphaproteobacteria > Hyphomicrobiales > Methylobacteriaceae > Microvirga > Microvirga sp. GCM10011540. The sequence goes on from NZ_JBHSBQ010000038.1 coordinate 21,396, forward strand.
CGTTCCATGACGACGGGGCCGATGACGAGGCCCCCGACCACGCCTACGAGGAGGCTGCGACCGCGCGACCGCGCGTCGAGAGCCGTCCGCATCCGGGCATGCAGAACAACAAGCGCACGCGGACGATCGTTCTCGGCACGGTTCTGGCGCTGGCGATCGCCGCCATCGCGGCCTTCGCGTTCCTCTGGCGGGACAGGCCCGAGGACCTTCCGGCCCAGACTCCCGTTGCGGCAGCGCCCCAGGAGCCGGCGCCCGACGCAGGCAAGATCAACGAGCGGGTCGGGGGAGGGCAGGCTCCGCCGGCAACGAACGCGCCGGCGGCCGACGCGCCGCGCCAGGAGATCGGCGTCGCCCAGCGCGCCGTCTTCTACGAGGAGGACCCTGCCAATCCGCAGACGCCGAAGGCCCAGGTCGGCCGCGTCGTGTGGCGGCTCGAGGACGTGAATCCGGGCCAGGGGCAGGCCCTGGAAAAGGCCGTGACGGCCAATGTCGAGGTGCCGGATGCGGGCCTGAGCATGCGCATGGTCCTTCGCCGCAACCTGGATTCCACCCTGCCGGCCTCGCATACGGTCGAGCTCACCTTCACGACCCGGGCTGGCGAGAGCGGACGGGTGATTCGTGACGTCGGCCTGCTTCAGTTCAAGAACGAGGAGGCGGCCCGCGGCACCCCCATTGCCGGGCTTCCCGTGCCGGTCCGCGAGAACCTGTTCCTGATCGGGCTCTCGAACCTGCCGGGCGACATCGAGCGCAACACCGAGCTGTTCGTGCGCCGCAACTGGATCGACCTGCCCGTGCGCATGGCCTCGGGGCAGCGCGCGATCCTGAGCTTCGAAAAGGGACCCACCGGCGAGCGGGTCATGAACGAGGCCTTCACGCAGTGGCAATAAAAAAGCCGCGGCGGGTCCGCGGCTTTTTTCATGAACGTCGTCCTTCCCGGGCTCAGGCCGTGGCCTCCGCCGAGGTCTCGATCTGGGCCAGGTTCTTCTTCACCGCCTCCTGGACCTTCTCGAAGGCGCGAACCTCGATCTGGCGGACGCGCTCCCGGGAGACGCCGAACTCCGTCGACAGGTCTTCCAGGGTAATGGGATCGTCCGACAGGCGCCGGGCCTCGAAGATCCTGCGCTCGCGCGGATTGAGCACCGACAGGGCGTTCCGGAGGGCGGTGAGCCGGTTCTGGCCCTCCTCCTCCTCGACGAGGACCTGCTCCTGGCTCTGGCCCGCATCGACCAGCCAGTCCTGCCATTCTCCCTCGCCCTCTTCGCGCAGGGGCGCGTTCAGCGAGGCGTCGCCGCCGAGGCGGCGGTTCATGTCGATCACGTCCTGCTCGTTCACGCCCAGCTGGGTCGCGATCTGCTTCACCTGATCCGGGTGCAGATCGCCCTCCTCGAGGGCGGAGATGCGGCCCTTGGCCTTGCGCAGGTTGAAGAACAGCTTCTTCTGGTTCGCGGTGGTGCCCATCTTCACGAGGGACCACGAACGCAGGATGTATTCTTGAATTGCCGCCTTGATCCACCACATGGCATATGTGGCGAGGCGGAAGCCCTTGTCGGGCTCGAAGCGTTTGACGGCCTGCATCAGGCCGACATTGCCTTCGGACACGACCTCGCTGATCGGCAGGCCGTAGCCGCGATAGCCCATGGCGATCTTGGCGACCAGACGCAGATGGGATGTCACGAGCTTGTGGGCGGCTTCGCGGTCTCCATGCTCGCGCCAGCGTTTGGCGAGCATGTACTCCTCATGCGGTTCCAGCATGGGGAAGCGACGAATCTCGTCGAGATAGCGCGAAAGGCCCCCTTCGTTGGCAAGCACGGGTAGCGCTGCAGCCATAGTCAATCTCCTCTTCTGGCTCCCTCTCAACCGAGGCAAGCCTGAGGCGGCCCCCTCAACCGGCTGGCCGCCCTCTTTCCTATATAAGCGGTCTCAACTTGTCCGAATAGAGGCGTTCAGGCTTCAAGACGTGGTCAACGCATGAAGAGTGCAAGGGTGCCGACCCATCCCGAATTTGCGACGCATTGACGCCGATGATTACCCGCGAAGCGCCGCGAGAAGCGCGGCCATGTCCTCGGGCAGCGGGCTCTCGAACTGCAGGAACTCCCCTGTCCGGGGATGCTCGAAACCGAGCACGGCCGCATGAAGGGCCTGTCTTCCCAAGGTTTTCAGCGCCGCCTGCTGCGTCTCCGCGAGGCGGTTGGCCTTGGTCTTGAAGCCCGAGCCGTAGACGAGGTCCCCCAGGAGCGGGTGGCCGATATGGGCCATATGCACGCGGATCTGATGGGTGCGGCCGGTCTCCAGCTCGCAGCGGACGAGGCTCGCCAGGGCCTCCTTCGGCGGCAGGGCCTCGATCAATTCATAGTGAGTGATGGCATAGCGGCCGCGTTCCTCGGGGGCCACGGCGATCTTCTCCCGGTTGTGCAGGCTGCGTGCCAGGGCTGCCTCGACGGTGCCGCGCTGCCGCTCCGGAACGCCCCAGACGAGGGCCAGATAGGCGCGCTCCAGCGGGCCTGAGCGCCCGTGGTCGGCGAACTGGGCCGCGAGCCCCTGATGGGCGCGGTCGTTCTTGGCGATGACCAGGAGACCGGACGTGTCCTTGTCGAGCCGGTGCACGATGCCCGGCCGCTTCACGCCGCCGATCCCCGACAGGCTCTCCCCGCAATGGGCGATGAGGGCGTTGACCAGGGTGCCCGATTCGTGGCCCGCGGCTGGGTGCACGACGAGACCGGCCGGCTTGTCGATCACGATGAGGTCGTCGTCCTCGTACACGATCGCGAGCGCGATGGACTCGCCGGCGGGCTCCGCCGGGACCGGCGGCGGCACCACCAGGGCGATGCGGGCGCCCGCGGCCACCTTGCGGCTCGGATCCAGCGCGGGGGCGCCGTCCACGGTGACCTGGCCCTCCCGGATGAGAGCCTGAAGGCGGCTTCGGGACAGATCGCTCCAGAGCTGGGCCATCACCCGGTCGAGGCGATCGGGAGCCGTCGTGTCGTCCAGAGTCCATTCTCGCTGCGTCTCGCCGCTCACCGCATCCTCACTTGTCGCAAACCTTTTGCCGATTTTTCGGGAAAAGGACTTGAAGGGTTCCGCAAGGGTGGTTATACGAGCGGCCTCTACCGCGCTAGCTCCCTTCGTCTAGCGGTCTAGGACGTCGCCCTCTCACGGCGAAAACAGGGGTTCGAGTCCCCTAGGGAGCGCCACTCACTGAAATCAAGCACTTAGCTGCTGGTTCAGTCATAGTAGGCATAGCAGTTAGGCATAGTGCCAGCCTGCATGAGCCTCCTCATCCACCTCACTGGCTCGACAAGCAGTAGGCTCCCGACGTGTGATACCCGCTCGGGCATGACTTTCCTTTAGGAAACGCGTGCTTCGCTCTATCACTGGACCCGAGGCAGTACGCGCCAGAAGCTATGTACCCCGAAGGGCACGCCCCAACCTTCGCTAACGCTGGCCGAGGGGCCTTTTGCCGTGAGCTTGAGATGCAAGCGTCGCCACTGGTAATGTAGCCCGATGGGCAGGCACCCACTTTCCTAACTGCCTGTGCTTCGGCTTCAGGCAATAGCGCATAGCAGAAGAGCCCGGACAGAAATGCGACAGTTAGTCTTTTTCTGATATGGTGCATCGTTCTCATTCGAAGAACTCTTCATCGAGCTTCTTGATCGTCAGTGTCTCCTCGACCTGACGCTGTGGCGGACTATCGATCATCCCTCGCATAGGTCAGCGGCAGAAGCCGCTCAAAAATCTGTCGAATCCTGCCGTAGCATTCGCAGGATGCTCGTTCGAGACCAGCCCGGTCCTTCACGGTAATGCTCCCTCGGCCTAGTTCGATGAGTCCTGCGGTTTGGAGAGAGCGCATAACGGCACTCAAGGTGGAGCGTTGGACAGCGAGCGCGTCTGCAAGAGCTTCGTGGTTGACGAACAGAGTATCTTGATCAACCCGATCACGGAGGCCCAAAATCCATCTGCTTGCCCGTTGTTCGACCGAGTGTGCGGCACCACAGGCTGCGTTTTGAAGGATACGTGCGGTTATAGCCTCACTAAAGCGCTGCATCACTCCCTGAATATTTCGGTTGGCCAAAATGGCTCGTTGTAGCCGTTCGACACTGATCCGTGAGGCCGTTCCGGGGCTCTGCACCACATAGCGCCCGAAGGCAGTGGGAGCGAAAGCCGTCGTGACTAGTCCAATTAGGCCCTCCCGGCCAACCATAGCCATTTCTGCACTAGAGCCGTTACTCATCATAGCCATCAACGCAATGACAGCATCATGCGGGAAATACGTATACCGGATTGCCTCGTCTGTCTCGTAGAGAACCTGACCACGTTTAAGGGGCACGATCTCTAAATGGGGTTCAAGATAGGCTAAGGCTTCAGGGTCCAGTGCCTTTAGGAGCCGATTAGCTCGATGATCTTTCGTCGGATGCGCTTGAGACATTTTGCAGGAACACTGGATGGGAGCGCCCGGTTCTGAGGCCGCGCGTGGAGAGCACGACTCGGAACGGCTGGCTGATTGATGCCCACTTGGACCAGTGTCCAAGGCCGACAGGCTTAGCAGATGAACAAAGTGGCGAGCACTAAAGCCAGAAATCCGCACCAGCCGCAACTTTGTTAGTGCTTCATTTTGTTGAGTGACACTCGCTCAATGCAAGGCAAAGCTTAACAAGATTATCATATGTTATTGCAAAGGTTGTTTCGTGACCTATGTGGGTAAGAACTTTTCTTATCCGACCTATTCTCCATGCCCTCGAAATCGATCATCACAGCCTGACTGACCCCGGAACTCACAGCGATGATCGCCGCGAAGGTGGCGTCTGGACGTTACCGTAGTGCCAGCGAAGTGGTGCGGGCTGCCCTGCGGCTCTTGGAGGATCACGAGCGTCGGAATGAGCGCGGGAGCGGAACACCTGCCGCGAGGTCGCGCTATGCCACGTAAAACCTTGACGGAGCAAGGACAGGCTGAGGACAAATCCGTCGGGCCATCACGCGAGCAGAGCTTTGATATACTGGAGAGTGTTGCCGACGCCTTCTTTGCCGTGGATCACCAATGGCGCTTCACGTACGTCAACCGTGCAGCGGCAGAACGGTGGGGGCGCAGGCGCGAGGACCTAATCGGCAAGGATTTTCTGAAGGAGTTTCCACAAGCTGTTGGCTCAGAGCCGTGGGAGGCGTTTCTGAGGTCGATGCGGGAGCGTCAGCCCACACGTCTGGAGGTGGTCTCTCCGGTTCTGCATCAGTGGGTTGACCTAAGCATTTATCCGACAAGTGACGGCGGGCTTTCCGTTTACTTTCGCGACATCAGCGCACGCAAACGCGTTGAGGAAGTCGAGGGATGGCTAGCCGCGATCATCGAGTCGTCAGATGACGCCATCGTCAGCAAGAATCTTGAGAGCATCGTCACAAGTTGGAACAAGGGGGCGGAACGGCTCTTCGGCTACCGGGCAGAGGAGATGATCGGTAATCCGATCACGATCCTGTTCCCCGAGGATCGACAGGATGAAGAGGCGAGGATTCTTGAACGCATCCGGCGAGGTGAGCGCGTTGAGCACTTTGAAAGCATTCGCCGACGCAAGGACGGCAGTCTAGTCGAGGTCTCTCTAACAATTTCACCGATCAAGGATGCCCAAGGCAGGATTGTTGGCGCATCGAAGATTGCCCGCGACATCACCAGACACAAGCAGGCGGAACGCCTCCAGCGTCTTCTGGTGCATGAACTGAATCATCGCGTGAAGAACATCCTCGCGACAGTGCAGGCTATCGCTCGGCAAACCCTCAGCCCACGGAAATCGAACGACACGGTGCGTGAGACCTTTGAGGCTCGCTTGCTCGCCTTATCCAAAGCTCACGACCTGCTTACACGCGAGAATTGGGACGGAGCCAACCTGTCACGGATTGTTACTGAAGCACTCTCACCCTACCACCGGGACTTCTTCGAGATCGACGGACCGGACGTGCGCTTGGTCCCGAAGATGGCCTTGGCGTTGACTTTGGCGCTGCACGAGTTGGCAACCAACGCGGCGAAATATGGTGCGCTCTCGGCTCCATCAGGCCGAATTGCAATCACGTGGTGGGTCCAACCTGATGATGTCCCGCACCTCATCCTCCGTTGGCAGGAACGCGGTGGCCCATTTGTTTCGCCGCCTCGGCAAAAGGGCTTTGGCTCACGCTTGATCGAACGCAGTCTGGCGCTTGAACTCGCGGGTGAAGTCAAGATCAGCTACGATCCTGCCGGAGTCATATGTGAGGTGAGTGCCCCCTTGGCCGACGAGCGGGATATCGGCGTGGAAAAGGCCGCCTGAATACGCGCAGGACCACCATCGCCCGTGCGATGACAAACAACGCGAAAACAAAGCGCCGCCGCATTCTGGCCCATACCGGAGCCGATAGCCGGGGCGGCCATTGTGGCACCAACGGCCACCATTCTGCTACTTTGATACATGACACTCACTCAAAGAACTCCTCGTCGAGCTTCTTGATTGTCAGGGTCTCCTCAATGCGGCATCCAACCCCGTGACGGATCATGAGGCGGAAAGTTGATAGTTGCCCTATGGCTCGCCCTCTTGCTTAGCTGAAGGCTGCTTTCGGTGCTATGGCGCAAACAGAACGGGTATCGGCTACGGAAGCGATCAAAACGGCTTAGGTCCTTGCAAAGGCGGTGTTCCGGCCTACGTAGGGTCACAATTCTCCATACCCTTCCTAATGCCCTTCCTAGCTAATGCCCGCCAAATCGGTCCTCACCGCATCTCTCACGCCTGAATTGGCCACCTTTGTCGCTGCAAAGGTCGCCTCTGGCCATTGCCGCAGCGCCAGCGAAGTCATACGTGCTGCCTTGCGTCTGCTGGTCGAGCAGGATCGTTATGACCATTCGGTCACGACTATGAAGGTCGGAAAGCAGCACAATGCATGCTAGAACGCACCCATCCGGGCTTAACTTCCTCTCAGGGGGGGGTGCAGCAGGGGCACTCATGCGGTCCATGGATTGGTCTGCATCACCGCTCGGAGAGCCGAGCGAATGGCCACAGAGCCTTCGCACCGTGGTGAGCCTGCTGCTCAATTCCAAGTTCCCAATGTTCATAGCTTGGGGGGCAGAACTCGGGTTCCTCTACAATGATCCTTATGCAGAAATTCTCGGGGCGAAGCATCCGCAGGCAATGGGTCGTCGCTTCAAGGACATCTGGTCCGAGATTTGGGGCGACATTGAGCCGCTAATCAGCAAGGCGTTGGCGGGAGAGGCGACCTTTCACGAGGACTTGCCGCTGGTTATGCGGCGCAAGGGCTATAACGAGCAGACCTACTTTACCTTCTCCTACAGTCCAGTGCGCGATGAGACAGGCGGTATTGGAGGGATGTTTTGCGCCTGCACAGAAACCACCAAAGAGGTGGAAAGCCGTAAGTCACTGAAAGCCGAGAAGGACCGCCTCCAAGCGCTTTTCCAGCAAGCTCCGGGTATTATGGCAATGGTCAGCGGTCCTGAGCATATCTTCGAACTGGCTAATGCCTCTTATCTTGAACTCGTCGGCAACCGTGAATTAATCGGGAAGACGGTGAGGGAAGCGCTTCCTGAAATCGAGGGGCAGGGTTTCTTCGAACTCCTCGACAGGGTGTATTCAACGGGCGAGCCGTTTGTCGGGCGTGAGGTGTCGATCTCACTTCAGCGGCGGCAAGGTGCCCCACCTGAGACCCGTTACGTCGATTTCGTCTACCAGCCCATCACGAGTGATCAGGGGCGGGTCACGGGTATCTTTGTTGAGGGACATGACGTTACTGAGCGTACAATGGCGATGCGCCACCAGCATTTGCTCCTCAATGAGTTGAACCACAGGGTCAAAAACACCCTCGCCACCGTCCAGTCCATCACAGCGCAGACCCTGCGAACAAGCGCTCTTGAAGTAGAGGTCCGCAACAGGATTGATTCGCGGCTGGTTGCCTTGTCGGATGCTCACAACCTTCTGACAGACCATAATTGGGAAGGAACGACTCTCAATAGGGTGGTGGAGATGGCCTTGCGACCACACCGAAACGACCGGGAGGAGCGGATTGAGATTAACGGGCCAGAGGTTCACCTGTCATCTAAGACAGCCTTGGCCATTGCAATGGCGCTCCATGAGTTAGCCACCAATGCGATCAAATACGGAGCCCTATCGAATGATTGCGGAACAGTAAGCCTTCACTGGCAGGTCGAACAAGCAGAAGGGGAGCATAGACTGCACATGGTTTGGTCTGAGCAAGGCGGACCATCAGTCATGCCGCCAAGCCGCAAAGGCTTTGGCAGCCGCCTGATCGAGCGCGGGCTGGCAGCCGAATTGGGTGGGACCGTTCGGCTTTCTTATCCCCCAAGCGGCGTGGTGTGTGTCATTGATACACCCCTGCCGAAAATCTCCGTTCGAGAGTTTTAAGACTATGGGGCAGAGTACAAAGTTGCGGCGGGCGCTCATTGTGGAAGATGAAATCATGGTCGCCATGTACGTCGAAGACCTGTTGATCGAACTTGGCTTTGAGGTCGCAGAAATGGCGACGAACTTGGATCAGGCGTTACCGCTTGCACAGGACGGTGACTTCGACTTCGCGGTTCTTGATGTCAATCTCGATGGACGGTTGAGTTTCCCTGTTGCTGACGTGTTGCGGCAGCGCGGCATCCCATTTCTGTTCGCCAGTGGCTATGGCTCTAAAGGATTTATCGAAGGTTATCGCGACGCCGTTCGCATCCAGAAGCCCTTCCTAAGTCAAGACCTAGCTCAAGCTATTGCTAAGATTGCCCATTAGCACAAACTGCTGCCTCAGACTGACTTCGATCTGGCTCAGCTAATTGCGGAGAGTAGTCACGATGCATTCAACCCTTAGGGTCCTATCGAGGCAGCCAGCGAAGGGATGAACCCTCTTTCAGAAGGTTCCTAGCGTCGCGCTTCCATGATAAAAGGAACAAATGACATATATTACGCCGCCTGAAGAGGCCGAGCGTCTTGCTGCCGTAAGGCGCTATGATATTCTCGACACCCCACCCGATGGAGCCTTTGACCGTATTACGCGAATGGCCGCAAGGATGTTTGGCGTACCCATCTCCATCGTTAGCATTGTCGATGAGGATCGTATTTGGTTCAAATCGCACCATGGAATTGATGCCTCAGAAATTCCGCGCGGCCCCGGTCTATGTGCGTCGGCGATCCTCGATAGTAAGCCTTGGGTCCTGACAGATGCTAAGGTCGATCCACGCTCTCTGGCGAATCCTCTCGTCGCGGGAGAGTTCGGCCTCCGCTTCTATGCTGGCGTGCCGCTGAGGACGTATGATGGGCACAGTCTTGGTACTCTCTGTGTCATCGACCGGGAGCCTCGTGACGTGAGCGAGTATGAACTCGCACAGCTAAGCGATCTTGCCGCCGTGGTCATGGACGAATTGGAACTGCGGCTGTCCGCAAAGCGCGCCGTAGCCGAAAAGGAGATTTTGTTCAAAGAGGTCCACCACCGGGTCAAGAACAACCTCCAGATCGTCTCAAGTTTGCTTGCTCTTCAAAGCCGCTCGGCACCAGCCGAATTGAAGGTATACTTCGACGAGAGCCTACGCCGTATTCAGTCGATGGGACTTCTGCACGAGAAGTTCTACCAAGAGCGGCAAGTCGCGAGAATTGATCTCCTCTCCTACCTTGGAGAACTTGGCGAGACGATTATTGACTCATTTGGCCTGCTTGGGCGGGTGAAGGTGAAGACCGAGGGTCAACCTATTCAAGTTGGACTGGATACAGGCACCACCCTTGCACTCTTAGCTGCCGAGGTGATCTCGAATGCTTGTAAGTATGCGTTCCCCGGCGAGATGGCTGGCGAAATCACAATTGCCCTTAGCTCCGCTCAGGAGCACGTGCTGCTCCGCATCTGTGACAATGGAATTGGCCTGACGAGCAGTTCTGAGAACAAAGGCACCGGGATGGGCCAACGGCTTATTTCGAACTTTGTCGATCAACTAAGAGGGTCTTCCCGCTTTCTCGTGGAGCAGGGCACGTCGTTTGAGCTTACCTTCCCGCATGGGACTGATCGTGTCTGATATTGGGATAATGCGAGAAGAGACTCGGCTGCCCGGTTAGGCGTTCCCCTTCGAAGCCTTCCGGGGCGAGTTGGTGCCGCAAGGCCCACATGATGAACCGGTTAGGATGCTGCTGGAGAGGATCAGGAAAGAGCGGACAGCGGAACCGACCAATTTGGGACCGCGTGGAAGGCAATGAGATGTCGCGTAAAGTGCACCCTTAAATCATCACCCCAACTCAAGAACGCGGGACGAGAATTAGTTGCGCGTTTTCCGATCCGTGCTGGAGTGATCTGAGTTCCAACCTCTCAGGTCACCTTCATGGACTTCGACTTTCAGCCGTTGCCGAAGGGACGCACTCACGATCTTGTCGTGAGCCTTGACCGCGTAGACCCCGGATTCCTCGGCTGGCTGACCCGGCTCCCGGAGAACCGTCGCCAGATCATGTACGCGGTTCTCGCCAAGGCCGGGGCGGACTTCCTTCGTCCGCGACGACAGGGACAGGAGCCCACCCGCCCGAGTAGCGAGCAACTTCTGGCTTTGCGCCCTGTGTTGACGGATATGCGGCAGCTTCGCGCTGGTGATCTGCTTGAGAGGTGGTACGGGTCTTCCCCTGACGGCTTCCTCGGTGCGGTCTCGAAGACCAAGGAGGGGCCGCAGGGCGGGGCGTACTACGCCCGGCTCCATACCGTCTTCACCGACCCAAAGCACAAACAGATCGCTAAGATCGTTCGTCTGCTTCCCACGATCAATTTTGGGCGGCTCAACGTCCTTATGGCGCTTGACCCGATCTTCCTCTCGCCGGGATTCTGCTCAAAAGTCCGAGACGCCCAACAGGCCGCCGACCTTTCCACGGCTCTCATGCTCATTCGGCAGGTCGTGGGCGAAGATGCCAGCGATGAAGCCCTGACGAACTCGATTCGGTCCATTGGCGAGAACACGTCTGTCTCACAGTGGGTGGCCACTTGGCTATCTCGGGCGGGGCACATCGCTTGTCCTCGGCTAAACCTCGACCCTGAATGGCAGGCGTTGGACAGCGGCGAGAAGCTGAGGGACACGGGGCTCCGCTTACAGGTTTGCCTTGGAACTGCGGAACGCGTCATCGAAACGCTAAAGGGGCAGAAGTTCTATTATGAGAACACCCGCCACTCGATGATCGCCGAGGTGCAGGCTGTCGGACCACAGCGTTTCCTCATCCTCGCTGGAGTGCATGCAAGACGAAATGCTCCAGTGCCACGCAGGATGCACCGCGAAGTCGAAGAGGAGTTTTTGGCGGCTGGTGTTCCGTCACTAACCTCGTGGCCTGAAGACTGCCCGTGGCGAGCCATTGAGCGCATTCCGAATGGGTTCTACGACTTTGGGATTGAAGAAGACTTCGACCTTTGCGGGCTAGAGGGAGAGGCAGCTTGATGGACTGGCTGCATCTAACCTTACAGGGAAAGATAGCCTCATTGGATAGAGAGTTAGCCGAAGCACAGGAGCGCATCCTGAGCCTCGAAGCTGACATTCTCTCGATCACCTCACCCGAGGAGGAGGCGTACCGCAAGGTTGGTCTCTCGTCAGGCTGCTCTCCTGTAGTGGTGACCGCAGCACGAAAGGCTCTGCTCTCTCACTGGCATCCTGATCGCTGGCCTGAAGGACGGAAGCGGCACGCCACGCAGCGCTTTCAAGCTGCCCAAGCTGCATTCGAACGCATTGCGGTACTTCGTGAGAGCGGAAGGATGAGGGGCTAATGAGACGGGTGCCCGAGGATCAGGGGTATCATTGTGGGACAAGGACGTGTGACCGCATTAGGCTTCTGCTCAACGCGTTGATCTGGTCTGCTACAGCCATGGTCAGGCTGATCTTCAAGGTAGTTCTGCACCTCTGTGCCATCCTACTCGGCTTCGTCGTTGGCATTCTTCTTGTGACACGCTTCCCGCGATAGCAGCCAACGCATGAAGCCCTTGGCTGTATGCAGCCAAGGGCTCTTTGATTCAGCGTCTCACGTGGCTTTAGCGGTTGGAGTCGTCCTTGCCGTTCGGGCTGCCATCGCCTCCACCATTGCCGAAGCCGTTATTGCCGTGGCCTCCGCCGTTGTTGCCGCCATGACCACCTTTCCCGCCGTCATGGCCGCCACCTCCGTGGTTGCCCCCGCCGTGACCTCCATTGCCACCGCCAGCGGGGCCGTCCGCGTCGGTGCCGTCACCGTTGTTGGAGCCACCGGGGTTAGAGGAGTCATTTCCATCGGCGTCATTGCCATGGCCGTTGTTACCGTGTCCGCCGCCGTTGTTACCCTTGCCACCGTCATGGCCGCCATCGTTGTTGCCGCCAGAGCCACCTGTGTTTCCATCACTGTGTCCACCGCTGGAACCGCCGCCGCTATTGCCACCGTCAGCGCCGCCACCGGTGTTGCCGTTACCCCCGGAGTGGCCACCGCCACTACCATTGCCGGAGCCACCACCGGTTCCTCCGCCAGTATTCCCACCGGATGAACCACCGCCCGTATTCCCACCACCGGAACCGCCACTGCCAGTGTCGCCTCCCGAGTTCCCTCCGCCTGCGCTGCCACCGCTGTTGCCGCCTCCAACGCCGCCACCGGTGCTGCCGCCGTCAGAGCCTCCGCCACCGGCGTTTCCGCCACCATTCCCACCACCAGAGCCGCCGCCCGGCTGACCTCCGCCGCCGCTGGCGACAGAGCCTGCGCCGCTACGGCCGTTCGTCGTGCGTCCCGGAAGGCCCGTGGCCGGGTTGATCCAGCCATCGTTGTACATGTAGTGATCGTCATCGAAACGCACGGACGGCGGAGCACTCGTTGGGCCGAGCGGACCGAGCGGTGCGGGAGTTTTGATCCCAATCGATCCGGTGGCGGTGACATCACGATCAGTTCGTCCGTTCATCCGCCGCTGTGCCTGCGGAAGAATGGCGCAACGGCATACCTCTTGGCCTTTGACAATGCGAAGGCGGCAGTTGCCGTACATCGACGGATTGGCGACCGCTGGTTCGCACTGCTGTCCCGGTCGAATTCCTTGGGCTTGAGATGGAAGGGAAGAGGCGAGGAAAAGGGCAACGCCAGACAAAGCAAGAGCGTGCGAACGCTTCATGAGTTCACCTACTTAGGATTAGTAATGATGGAGCGTGCCGCAGAACAGCGGCTTGTGCGGCTGAATTACGCCACAATAGGAAAATGGTTCCTGCTGTGAGCCGAAATAACTCTTTTGGAGTAGTGTGGAACTCTACCGATGATTAGCCTCAGAGTGCGCTGCGGCGCTTGCCATAAGCTTGACAGTAATTCCGCTAATCTGGCGGCTGCAAAAGAAAAACCCCTGAAGACATTCAGCCTTCAGGGGTTCATCTTTCAGGGGCTCACCGAGGGCTCTGCCCTCGTGGAATAAATCGGCTAAACGCTCGGTGGTTCCAGCCACCTGTCGCTGCATCAAACATGGAACGAGGGGGTGAAATTACCTCAACTTGTCTTCTTGTGTCTCGCTACACCCATTGCAGGCGCTTACAACCGCTGAATCAAGTTACGAGACGCTTACGCAGCACGTGTGTCTGGACACGTTGCAGCCTTCAGCGAGACCGGGTGTTGCGATTCCCTGATCTTATTCAGCCGGGCCATTGCGATCTCGTGATACTTGCGCTCGATTTCGATGCTGATGAAGCCTCTTCCGTTCTCATAAGCCGCCACCGCCGTGCTGCCGGAACCGCCAAAGCAATCGAGAACAACGTCGCCCGGATTGGAGCAGGCTCGAACAATGCGCTCGATCATGGCAACCGGGAACTGGCACGGATGAGCCGTCTTCTCGCTCGTTGCACCCCGACCACCGACCACCGTAGGAAAGTGCCAGTAGTCGGTTGGGTTCTTCCCGGCAGGATGGTTGCGTTTATCGCGCCCGATATTGAGCGTATGATCCCGCACATCGTCCAAGTGGAAGACGTAGTTCGTCGGGTCCTTCACACACCACATCCAGCGCTCCGTCCGGTGAGAGAAGCGTCTGGAGTAGGCAAGACCACCTTCGAAGTGCCAGACCACCTCCTGTACCAGATGCAGGCCATGCTTCCTGAGTAGCGGATAGTACAGGTAGGTCAGAGGTACGGCTTCAGTTCCAGAGGGCTTGATGTGGCCGACGTTCAGCCAGAGCGCACCTGCGGGCGTGAGAAGCCGTGGGATGTGGGCGATCCACCGCTCGGCGAATCGAAGGTACTCGTCCACGGAGAGATCAATCTCATACTCCTTGCCTGCATTGTAGGGAGGGCTCGTGATCACGAGGTCAACGGAACCCCTCTCCATGATGCGCATGGCTTCAACGCAATCTGCGTTGATAAACCTTTGTACGCCGGAGGTGATCACCTCGCGAGGAGCCTCCCGTCTGACTTTCAGTGGCTGCTTCATGCGTGCTGATGGGGCAAGGGCGTGAATAGCGGCTTCCAGACTCGCGATGCGTCCTGATCCACGCTCAAGGGCTCGCAAGGTGGGGATCGACAATCCGCATTGCTCCGACAAAACCTGAAGTGACCAGCCCTTCTTGAGGCGTGCAGACCGAACACGCGCGCCGAGGTCCCGAGCCGGGGGCAATCCAGTCACTGGAACCCGAAGCAGGCCGAGGATTGGTGCCAGTGTCTTGAGGGTGCCCGCGCCTTGTTCGGCCAACCAGACGGCGCGGGTGCTTACGCCGATGGCAGCGGCAAGTTCGTCTTGGGTCAGGAGGGCGCGCTGGCGCGCCTCGCGGATAAGGGGTGCAAATTTCATGAAAGGAATCGACAGGAGGGACTATCGATTCCTTTCATGTTTGGTCTTGATGCTCAAGGGGTGATCTCAGGTCGGCATTAGGGCCTGAGTTTGAGCCGCATGACAGGTGTCAAGACCCCGTCCCTTGGCGAATGGTGCTGAACCCTCGTTGTTGCAACTCTTGCCAGAAACCGGTCCGCTGCGCGTCTGAGGCGGCCCATGGCGGCATGCTCAAAACTTAGTTTGTTGAGGCTACACGGAACGATCCCGTGATCGTCTTGATGCTCAAGGGAAGCCAATCTTCGACGGAACTGACGTTAAGAGGAGGCTGCCCATAAAGTATGGAGAGCCCTTACCCAATCTTTGCTGCCTTGCTATCCGTTTATGTCTGATGCGGAGTGTCGCTGAGAGCCTAAGCTGGTGGTGGTCTCTGGAAAGCCTCCGCATGGAACGCATCAGGGTAGAACGCACCCGGCAAGGGGTTTGGTCAGTGTCGCACGACAAGCAAACTGTTTCTGTACATGAAACGGAGGGACAGGCGCTCTCAGTCGCATTCACGCTGGCAGCAAAGCGGAGAGAGGCTGGCTCCAAAATGGTTGTCATACTCACTCAAACCTCGAACGGAACTCGACCGCGCTCCCATAGACGCTGATAGAGGGCAGGCGATGACCGTCTGTGGACTCAACGATTCATCGAGCAACCGTATCCACCTTGATCTACAGGGCTAAATCCGGCTTCGCTCAATCATGGGGTTGAGGAGATGAAGTCGTCGTGCTTGGCACCTCCTGAGGGTGCTCGGTGCGGAGTGAGTTGGCAACGGTCGCCAACTCACTTTCCGAAGCCGTTAGAGCGCCATCCTCACGGCGACCGCATCATCGTCTTTCTCAACGTAGATATTTTGATGCGTCTCCCACCGGCCCGAGGGCCTAAAGATGATCTTACCGCTGAGGCCGTGCAGGACGTTTGCCAGCTTGGCTTGGACCTGTTGAGCCGTACCCACCGCACGGAAGTGGTGCCACCGCTCAGACCCGGTGATGACAAAAGCTGGTCCTCGAATGATAAAGCCCGTGTGGGTGATCAGATTTGAGGCAATCTGGTTCACCGGCGTGCTGGTTCGGTAATAGTTCCAGAAGTACAGCGAGGCCGGTTCCCCGTCCCAAATGACGGGTGGTGGGCTGAAGGCACGACGAAGCTGCTGTTCCTGAAAGTAGTTATGGCGGACAATTCCATTCTCACAGAGTTCGTAACCGTAGAAAATTCGCTTTTTAGACATTAGAAAAATCCGTTATTGAAAAAATTGAATGAATGTCATTGAAGACATCTGAAATATACGGGTTGAGTTAGACAGAAGTCAAAATTAGATTCCGTCCGCTGCGTGTCTGGTGGTGAGCCGCCTGCGGCGGCTTGCCAAAAACTTAGTTTCTTGAGGCGAATAGGAGGCCAGCCTGATCTCTGCTTGGATGAACCGGGCGATAACTGATTGAGGTGTGAGGTCAGCCCAAACAGGTATTGTAAGCCCGCCGCTCGGGCTCTGGCGGGCGTAGCGCCCTTGGCGCTCGCCAAGACAGAGGACGCAGCGGCACGCGGATCGCGCTTCAGCGCGAGCGGCGTCTTCCCTCATTCCTTCAGGATTGGAGATCGCGAGAAGACGAGGGGTGGCGGGCCACCCCGTCGTGCCGAGGTGGCCATCCGTCAGCCGCGAGGGCTTCCTTCTGGCTCACCTCGCCGGTCTGTAAAAATAAATTTTGGTCAGGCGAAGTCAGTGATGTATAGATACATAATAATCAGTAATAAATCCGTCCGAATTGCTACTATAGACACGCGTCGGACGGAATTATTCAGAACATATTTTGAGGAAAGAAAGGCAGTAACTTGAACTGTAAGATTTATATTGGCGTTCCCGGCAGCAAAAAGACTTTGAGCATGTTGCAAGAGATGGTTGGGAGCCCCGGCATTTATTTGGTTGCGTTCCCTCGTACCGAGCTAATCGAAGAAAAGGCTTCGTGGCTTCGTAGCCAGTGTGCCGAACGCCCTGAGGTCATCATTGAGACTTTCCATTCCGACCAGCATGTCCGTGGAAGGGTGTTGGCCCGCGTCGAGACCGCACTTCGAACATATGGGCAAGCCCAACACGCGTTCATTCTCACAACCCATGAGACGCTACTAACCCTCAATCCGTCAGGTCTGAGTGGGTGGTCCCTCGGCATCGACGAAAACCCGGAAATGAGCGTTCTGTCAGGGGCGTTTCCTGCATCCGCAATATGGAGTGCCCTTGCCCACCAATACCGCCTTGACCCTATCGGGGATGACCGGAACTGGCAGGTTTTGCCGCGTGAGGGAGTTGAACGTCTCAAGCCGAGCGAGATCATCAAAGACGCGGCAGACAAGCTGACGCCATTCCACAAGCGTGTGCTCAGCGGCCATGGCGTCTTCGTAAACATTGGCGATTGGGAGGACGCGAAGCTGCGCCGCGTCAAATGGTGGTCGGCATGGACGCCCGCCGAGCTAATCCGAGAATGCCGGTCCGTCGTCATCACGGGCGCGAGTTTCTTCAGCAGTCTTGCCTATCATGCCACTCGGTGGGCGCATGATGGTGCAATCAATTTTGAAGCTGTCGATGTCGGCCAGCGCACGAAGCGCACAGGCCGACCAAGAGTTACAATCTACTACTATACCCTCCACGAGGGCACGACAGCATGGTGGCGCACCGATGAAGGAAGTCGTTGCCTCGTTCAGGTGTCGCGTTGGTTAGAGAATATTGGGTTCAACGGCTACTGGTCATGTAACGACGAAATCCGACCCTACTTCCGGCATCGCTTCCCCGGTGTGATGTGCTCACCTAAGCTCGCAGGGACAAACGGCCTAATCGAGCACGTGTCATGCGCCTACATCTACAGCAATAAGGCTCAAGATGCTGACAACGCCATTCTGGAGGTTCTTGACCTTGACCGGAAGAGCATCAAGCGGACGCGGGAAACTGAAGACCTGATCCAGTTTGTCATGCGCGGTGCAATCCGCCGCCCCGACTTCGATGGGGCATACGATGTTCACCTCTACAGCTTGGATCAGGCTGAGGTGTTGAAGAAGTACCTTATAGAGAACGGCGTAACCGATGATGTAGCCGTCACACCGGTCAGTGAAGCTGGTATTATGGACGTGAGGCGTCCTGAGACAGAGCGCTCGCGCAAAAGGGCCGAATCCCAATCACTGACCCCGAAAGAGCGAAGGGAGAGAACGAAGGCGTATGACAAGGCGCGCAGTCAGGCAAGACGGGACAAGAAAAAGGAGGAGGATGCCAAAAACGGCCTGCCCCCTCCCAAACTTGGTCGGCGATCCAAATCCTCGATACCCGACAACGCTTCTCAGCCTAAGCAGAGAACCAAGCCAAGAGAGGGCCGAATTATCATGAATTCGGCGATCACACCACTATCGGCATCGGCTCCATCCAGTCCGCTTCCTGAAACGGCCTTGGTGTCAAAGCCTTCCTCTGCATTCGTTCCCGAGGCCCCACAAAGAACTTGAGCCTCTGATAGCGACCACTCACCGGCCCGACGTAAATCACGCCGGGCCGGATCGCTGCGATGATCTCTTCCCGTAGCGCCGCAGGATCAATCCGACGAAGCGTTGTGGGCCAGCGCCGGTCCAAGGCCGCCATGAACTCGTCTTCGACAATTGAGCCGAGACAGACGATTCCGCGAACCTTACCGTCGTGGCTGCGCCAAACCCATATTCCCGTACCCAACCACCAGCGACTCGCTCGGCGACGGTGGTCGAGCAGGTTCCGGGCCTCAATGCGCCACTGTCGAAAATCAGTGGTGGACGCGATTGCCGCATCGATCTCAACGGCGAGTAGTCGCCGAGGGTCAGTGGCAAGGATGCGCCGGGACAGCCGTGAGGCATAGCGCCGGGCACAAACCTCACAGGTGACCATGGCGCAGCGGTGTTGGGACGAGCAGGAAACTTTCACATAGATATTTAGCGGTGCATGGCGCGATGGACTGTCGAGCGGGAGATTCTGCTCGGTCAGGTACTCAACTCGGATGGGCCGGTCTCACTGAGAATGCGATAGACGGAGGCTCGGCTGATCTTCAGACGCTTGGCAATGTCGCTCGGTGCGACGCCCTCGGCCTTGAGTTTCACGACTTCGGCACCTTGACGCCGGGCGGTCGGCACACGGCCTCGAAACTTGCCTTCCTTGCGTGCTTTTGCGATCCCAATCTTCTGCCGCTCTAACATGATCTCGCGCTCCCACTGCACGATACCGCCCACAAGAGTCATCATGAGCCGTCCATTGGGAGTGCTCGTATCAATGTCCAGATCGAGAATGCGAAGGGCGACGCGCTTCTTCTGAAGGTGCTGGACGATTTCCCACAGGTGCGGGACGGATCGTGCAAGCCTCGAAAGAGAGGTGACGACGAGAGTGTCGCCCTTTCGGCAGAACTTCAGCACCTCGTCCAGAACAGGCCGCTTCCCGACTGAGCTTGCTTCCTCAACAAAGAGGTGGTCGTCATCGACCCCGAGATTCCGAAGCGTTTCGATCTGCGCTTCGAGACCGGCTTTCTGTTCGTCCGTGCTTGTTCTTGCCAATCCGATCAGCATGCTGTCCCCTTGCTGTGTGAGACAACCATGTGAGACTTGATCGTAAAAATCAAGAGACAACTTGTATGAGACAGGATTGGGCTTAGTTGAGAAGTCTCACTAGGTCAGGGTCTAGAGACATGCACACTCATTGTTGCATCTAGATGCGATGCAATCGGGGACCTTGAGGGTCAACCTGCGGTAATGGCCTCTGACGGGATGCTCCGCTCTGATATATGGACGGCGTTTCGACCATCCGCTTTCGCCTGATAGAGGGCTGCATCGGCTGCTGTCAGGAGGGATGCTGCCACACTCCCACGAGGCGGCCTCGCTGCCGCAACTCCGATGCTGACAGTCACGACGTGATAGGGGCTCTCTTCATGGACGATTCCTAATGCCATGACGGCTTGGCGGATGTTCTCGGCAATGACCCGAGCACCTGCTAAGTCTGTCTCCGGCAGCATCACGGCGAATTCCTCGCCGCCATGGCGAGCAGCGATGTCCCGAGGTCGGCGAATGTTTGCTTCGAGAGCACGGGCGAGCGCACGGAGCACTTCGTCCCCATGACCGTGTCCATACCGATCATTGAAGTCCTTGAAGAAATCAGCATCGATATAGAGGAGCGAAAGCGGTCTCCCTGAGCGGATCGCCTGCCGCCACTCACGTTCGAACGTCTCCCGGAAGCCGCGACGATTTGGTAACCCGGTCAGGTCGTCTGTCCTGGCAATGCGTCTGAGCTTCGCCTCGGCTCTTACGCGGCGGTTCAGTTCGCGTTGAAACAGGAGAGTCAGTCCAATGACCGAAGAGGACACCACAATAGTAACGAAACCCAATGTGGCAGCCTCTTCTACCCACGGCGCGAAGATTTCATCCACGGACTGTGCGACGGTCAAAACCAACGGAAGCCCTTCCAACCTCTTGAACGAGATTAGACGGTTCACACCATCAATCGGCGAAACGGATTCGAAAGTACCCGAACCTCCTTGTAAGAGCCGTTGGACATGAGGAGACCTACTGAAATCCTGATTGATTTGACCTTCATCGAAGGGACACCGCATCAGGAGGATACCGTCCTCACGAAAGAGGTTGATGGTACCTGCCCAACCTAGATTCAGCTCTCTGAACAGTGCTTGGACCTTCGCTAGAGAAATCGCTCCCATCACGACACCGGCAAAACTGCCATCGGCATGCGTGAGCCGCCGACTGACAGCAATGCTCAAATCACCGCTCCTGAACCTGCTCTTGTAGGCGCGGCTTACATACAGCCCAATATCAGGACGTTCCTGATGAACCTTAAAATAGTCGCGGTCACCGAAGTTCGCCTTGCGCGGGGTGACAGCCTCGGCGTCAGCAATTACCTGCCCGGAAGCGTTCAGGACCAGAACAGAACCCATATAAGCTGCGGTCGCTGCACGGTCGAACAGCATTCGGTGCCGAAGTTCAGGGGATAGCTCCTCAAAGCCCTGTTCATTAAGGTCTTGGATAACTCCTCTGAGAGAAAGATCGAGAAGCGCAATATTACCTCCCAAGTCTCGCGCAAGGGCGGTCAACAGATTGAGGGAGCTTTGCTTTGCTTCACTCCAAGCGCGCCGGTGATCATCCCACAAAATTTTTCCCGATAAGGCGACAATGCTCAAGGCAATTACGGCAGCGAAAAGGTTCAGATAGAGCTTAAGGGGGAGAGGCTTCGTCCACATCATCATACAACTTCGGCAACACTGGTCCGATGCTCGGGATGACCGGATGCGGGCAGCACCATGCTGTGCTAGCTTTGAAAGTCAACAGACTGCCTCACCCATCGAGCTTCTTTGAGCAGGAAGGATGCTGAGAGAGGTGATGGAGTGCTGCCTCCAGTAAGGCTAAGCTTCGCGTAAAAAGAAGACCCGAGCGGGAGGCGTCTCAGGTCTGCGAAGTATCTCTGAACGAGGATCACACGATGCCAATGTCGCTGCCGGTCTGGTGGTTCCATTTCAGTGGAACCTCTGGCGCGGAACTCCGATGACCATAAGCATCCGCTCATGGGCTAAGGCCAATCGCAGGATGCAACATCGTTCCTCTATCCGCGTAAGTGCCGCAACTGCTTCCTCATAGACCTTCAGGGCAGCCTCCTCTTCACAGAACAGGGCCTCGATAGGGCGAAATCGCTTCTGCTCGAAGGCTTTATCAACGACCTGCTCCAGCTTTCCCCGAGCTTGCGCCAGAGCAAGGGCTGCCTCAGCATATCGGAACCGAGCTTCCTTGAGGTCTCGGCAGGCTTCATCGAGAGCCTTCAGACACAGAAGATCAGTCAACTTCCAAGGGGCTCCCCATCCCGTCTTAGAATGCGGTTGGCGTTCTACGCAGCTACTGGAAGTGCGGCCATGACGATTTTATCAACGCCGATGCTGTCCTCGTCCTCTAGACCAAGGAGTGCAGCTAAGCGGGTGCGGGCGCGGTTGACGCGGCTCTTGATGGTTCCCACTGCGCAGCCGCAAATCTCCGCAACCTCCTCGTAGGCATAACCCTCAGCACCGACCAGAAGCAGCGCTTCGCGCTGGTCAGATGGGAGCTTCATTAGCGCTCTTCGGAAGTCCTGCATTTCCAGCCGTGCAGTCTGCTCGGGCAGAGTGAAAAGTCGGCTGGCATGGGAACCATCAGCATCCTCCACCTCACGCACCTTCTTTCTGTGCTCGGAGAAGAATAGGTTACGAAGAATCGTGAAGAGCCACGCATTAAGGTTCGTTCCGGCCTCGAAGCGGTCCATCTTGGCCCAAGCTCTGGCAAGCGTGTCCTGCACCAGATCGTCAGCCCGATCCCGGTTGCCACAAAGAGAGGTCGCGAAGGCTCTAAGGTGAGGAATTGCAGCGAGCAATTCCTCTGTGCTGATGGACGGAGCGGGCATCTTAGGAATCCATCTTTAATGAGGGGCGGCTACCGAGCTAACATTCGAGGTTGCTCGCTTGAGTGGACTAGCAACTGTTAGGAAAGCTGCCGCAAAATCAAGTCTATTTGGTGTGGGATAGGCTTATATAGCATGCTTTCGTAGTGAGAGCGCAGATTAGCGCCAATACGACTGAGAATAATAGCATTCGCGCTAGGTGAAGAGATAGTACGGTTATTGGGCAAGGCTGGTGCGGACATATTGCTTACCTTGAAGCTTGACTAACAAAATGTGTCAGAAACCTGTAAGACTTGAAAATGCTCGCAGGACGAGTGGCGTGATTAACCTATGTTACGAACACAGAACCGTGAGCAGGTGAGATGGTTCCGCAGAGCAGTGTTTAAGGTTTGATCCTCGCCTAAGACTTTAGGAGCAAAGTTGAGCACAGATGGAATGCTCTGTTCTGATTTGGATCAGAAGGTTTTACGTCGGATAAATACCTCAAGGTCCATGTAAGAGTTTATATCAATGCGCTACAATGAGATTGCCGAGTGGCAGCACATCTTCAATATTGCTACTCTGTTCATCCCGCGAGGTCATGTTGCCGCGTTCGTTGCTGTCTGCGAACAGCACAGCGGCAGGATTATTGAGACGAGGGTTCTGCCCCGTTTTGGGGGTTATTCAGTTGATGTGCTCACCGGCAGTCCAGATGCTGCCGCTGCTCTGCTCGGGGCATGGATCGAGCGGAGCAGAGCGATCACCGCCACCGTCCGCAGTGGCAAGACTGTGCTGGACACTCTAGACGACCTTATTGCGGCCGAGGGTGAGCGGTGATGCGGAGGGCGTGGAACGTCTATGCTATGAGCCATGGTGCGGCGCTCGATCTCGCCAAGCATCTGAACCTGAATGGCGCGACGCACTTTGAGCCGTCATCAGAGGTGATCTTCGGGTTCAATAATCGGGATGATGCGTTCTGGTTTCGCTTTGCAAACCAAGGCTCAGTCTGCCAACTTCACGTCCTAGACAGCAGCGGCATGGTGTTGGTTGGGGCGTCGGTCGATTGCGTGCCGAACTTAGTTTCGTGGCTCGATGACCATCTTGCTCCGGGAGCGTGGGGCATGACGGAATACATCCGGGTCAGCTTCACGACAGACGCGGAGCGGTGTCGGTTTGAGGCAGCTTGCAAGAAGCCTCGTACCCGTCGTCCAGTAGCAAAAGCCTGTCGATGATCTAGCCGGATACGGTCGGGCTCTTCAGATGGAAGTGCTCCCGGCTTCCTGTCAGCACCTCGGCCAGACCATCGATCTTATCAACGACCCTGTTGATGGCTCTGTACTCCTCCCCGTGGATGGGGATTTCGGCTTGAGTACGGGTGGGCACGTGGCGGCACTCCTCAGCCGCCTTTAAGAGGCGTTGTGCAATCATGGGTTTCATTGACCGTGTGGACCGTCTTCCCCCGCCATGGCGCATCGTAGATCGAATCTCTTGTTCATTATTTGTTCTATAATTCTCGGCATCAGTTGAAAGGCAAGTCCCAAAGGGGAGGGGGAGATGTTCGGACCGTCTCATTCACACCGGGTTTGGCGGATGATGAACGCCTTGATCGATGCCCGACCGGAATGGGCTGATCAGGATGTGTTTGAAGCCGACCGTGAGAAGATGCTGCGGTATGGCTCGTCCATCGGGATCACCATGGACGAGCTTTTTCGGATCACAGACCCGGATGAGATTTTGGCGCTGTGGACTGCGGCAGAAGCTACGGACCTTAAGGCTCAAGAGGTTTAGGGTTCAGAAGCCGATTTTCTCGACAAAGCCTTTCAAGATTCTCATTGGATAACCACGGCCATAATCGGCGGCTACGGTATCTTCCTCGTGACCGAGCAGATGATACTGAATGTCGAGAGGGCAGCTTGCAGCACGGAGGCGGTCTTTGGCTCGGTGACGGAGTGAGTGTAACACCTTGCGCTCATCACTGATGCCTAAGCTCCTCATGGTTCGCAGCAGGTTGCGGCCCACATTCCGTGGATCTCTCTTGAACAACGGTCCTGTGATCTTTCTCGGGAGCAACGGGACCATCGCGTCAGGGATCGGGACACGGCGCTCAGATGGTTCTGACTTTGTTCCGAACATCACGTACCTGATGGAGTCTTCTCTGAACTCCTCGACGATCTGAAATGGTTCTCCTCGCCGCATTCCTGTGGTCGCAAGCCACATCCAAAGTAGCCACTCGTCTCTATTGAGCGAGGGAAGGACGGCTCGCATGATAGCCATGTCGTCCTCATCAAGTGGGAGGCGTCTAGACTTGTCGTTAAGCTTAGGAACTACCTTCGAGAAGGGATTGAAGCTTAGTTTTCCTTCATCGATGGCGATGTTAACTGCTGCATTTAGGTGCCCGATTTTCTTCTGGACGGTTTTTGATTTGTTGCCTGTATCCAATAGATGCTGAGCTAATTTTCGCCCATCATCGCGGTTGCATTGTTTCAAAGGCTTGTTGTTTGTTATGGTCCTGAACAGGTCCCATACCGTGCGAGCCTCCTGCTCAAGGAAGCCGCTGACGTTCTTGTCTTTGATCCAAGTTTCTAGGATCGCATCGTCAGGATTGGGTGTCTTGGGGCGATATTTTGTGACTTCTCTTCGCTCTTGAGGGGTTGTCTTGAAGGAAATCTGGACAACCGGCTGATTGGCTTCTGTCCGCGTTATCGTCCCTTTCTCATCGAGGTAGATCAGTTGGCCTGTCGTGGTGGCGAGGACACGTTCACCTTGTGGGGTCCGGTGCTCACGACCGGGCTCGTAGCGGACACCCTCAGTTTCCCTAGCTGCTCCATCCACCATCCTTTGAATGGTGAGAAGCATAAGCTTATGCTTATGGATCAGCGGAAGGGCTCGAACTTCAGCTTCCTTACGATCAGGTGTGCCGAGGCTCCTACGTTTCTCTCGTCCGAACTTGTCCCAAAGAGCTTTAGGAAATTGAAGTCTAATGTGCCAGTTCGCAGAGCCAGCCTGACGATATAGATAGTCGGTCTTTCGCATGTGAAATTCCAAGCTTAGGCATGTGAGCTTGGCATAGAGGTTTAGGCATAGCTATCGGCATAGCTCAACTATTTGAAATCACACGAAATAATGCTTTATCGCTGCTTAAGAATCCCGTCCCCTAGGGAGCGCCACGGTTTCAAGGCTTGGCCTCAGTGCAGGCCGCCTTCTCGTCCATCCCTCAAAATCGATCTGCGCACATCCGCGGCTTGCCATGGGCGAGCCCGGCGAGTTGCGTCGGACTGCGGTGAAATGGGCCAGCCGAGGGTCGAGGTCCATCGCGAGGGACGACCTCAACGGACCGTCACGTTTTCCCGATCGAAGCTGAGCGGCACCGCGAGCAGCGCGCGGAACTTCTTGTATCCGGCCTCTCCCGGATGGAAGGCGTGCAGGAAGAGCCAGGGGGCTCCGTCCGGTCCGGTGGCGACGGAGGGGTGGCCGGGGCCGGCCCATTGTCTCGTCGACCGCAGGAGAGGGTTCGCGATCTTCCGGTAGGGTCCGAGCGGGGAGGGGGCGACAGCGACACCGGTTCCGTATTCCGGCGTCGAGAAATCGTTTCCGGAATAGAACATGTAGAACCGGCCTGAATGTTCGACGACCCAGATCCCCTCGATGAGGTGGGCCTCCCAATCCTGATCGTTCTCGAGCACGACCGTCCTGTCGCCGATAAGGCAGCGGGTCTGCGGATCGAACTCCTGAGCATAAACAGGTGTGCGCAGGGCCGTGAGAATATGGTTGATGGCCTGCCGGGTGTCCTCGGCAACCTGCCCTTCCAGCAACGCGCGGAGACGCTGCCGGAACCCTGAGAAGTCGGACACGACCGCTTCGATCAGGACCTGCTGCACGAGGAAGCGCTCCATGGGTTCCAGCGTGCGCACCCAGGGCCAGATCGTTAGGGCGAGCGAGGCCGTCCTCTGGTCCTCGGGCAAGGGGAAGAGCGCTTCGGCCATCTCCGCGTGGTCGGACAGGAACGCGCTCAGCAGGCTCGGCCAGACGTCATTCGTGTCCTCCTTCCAGAACAAGAACGTTCGGCCGTCGCGGTCGACGAAGAGATGCGGATCGATCACGCCGCCGCCGACGAGCGGCGCGTCGTCGCCCTCGAAGGGCCCCTCCGGCCGGGACGATCGGGCCAGCCCGATCGCCAGGGAACCGCCCTTCTCGCGGGCCGCGAAGCAGACCAGGAACTGATCCCCGGCCATGTGCATCTCGGGAGCCCAGTAATCGCTGACATTCAACCCATCCTCGGCCCAGGACGGCTTTTTCCCTTCCGGAAAGACAAAGCCCGACAGCTCCCATCGATCCAGGGTTCTGGACCGCAGGATCGGAAACGAGTTCGGGGCGTCGTTCGAGGTCACGAAGAGATAGTACCAGTCGCCGTCGCCCGTGCGCTCGGCCGGAACTCTGGTGACGGCTGGATCGCCGTATCCGTACCAGACCTGAGGCGTGATGTTGCGGTCGAGCAGGACCCGGTAGGACGCCGTGAAGGAAGGCGGCTCTCCGCCCTGACGGTTGCGGGGGAGGCGGGTTCCGAAGGTGTGAGAGATCTTCTCGAAAAGGTCGAGGTAATCGCCCTGTTCGCGTCTTGCCATCTCGTGCCGGAGCACAACCATGGACTCGCCCTTGGAATCGAGCCCGTGCAGCTCGAACACGATGCCGGCACCGCTCGTCGCGATGCGGGCCTCGAAAGGGACCGTCGCCGCCGGTGCCTTGAGGATCATGCCGTGCCCCGTGCTCTCAGCCTGCTCATCTTCCATCACGCTCCCCTCTTCGCCGTGGCTGAAGGAAACTCCGGTCCCGTTCAACCAAGATCGCCCGTGCTCCTTCACTTAACGCCGAACCCGCGTGCTTTGCTCATGGCCGTGCGAGAACCGGGCTACGATCGCACGGCGAACTGCCGGAGCCTCGTCCGGTCTCGTCACGACGGAGCCACCGCAATGCGATCATGATGAACACCGGCGCCGCTCAGCCGGTTCAGGGAAACACAGCCATATCGCTAAGGCGATGCCTGTATACATGGCGCCGGACAGAGGAATTACTCGGGCGTTGGGCGGAGGCGATGCCATCTATGCCTCCTGTTTTCTCAACAATATTCATAACCTTCTTATAGACCGGGAAGATCCTCCAATTAACATGAGTTAAACCGAGGTGTATATTGTCGAAACATGAGGAACTACTGGCGCTTCGGGCAGGTTAGAACCACTCCTTAAACGCGCCGACCGCGCGATCCGTTTTAAAGAGGTCTGACTTTGATCGAGCCAGTTGAGCGGCCGCTCGAGCTTTGGGGCGGCGTCGAGTGCACTGTTGTGCAAATCGGAGACGAGTTCCGCAATCAGGTCGAAGAGACGGGCCATCTCCGGCGCCTTTCGGACCTCGATGCCATCGCGGCTCTTGGGATCAGGACGATGCGCTATCCCGTCGTGTGGGAATCCATCGCGCCCGATCATCCCGACATTTGCGACTGGAGCTGGAGCGACGAGCGTTTCGCTCGCTTGCGCGAGCTGGGCATCCGGCCGATCGCCGGCCTGGTGCATCACGGCAGCGGACCGAGATATACCAGCCTGACCGATCCGGAGTTCCCCCATCTGCTGGCCCGCCACGCGGAGCGTGTCGCGGCGCGCTATCCCTGGATCGACATGTTCACCCCGATCAATGAGCCGCTGACAACCGCCCGCTTCAGCGGTCTTTACGGTCACTGGCATCCACATGGGCGCGATTACCCGACGTTCCTGCGCTGCCTCGTCACCGAATGCCGGGCAACCGTACTGGCCATGCGCGCCATCCGCCGGATAACGCCTCATGCGCAACTGGTGCAGACGGAGGACATGGGCAAGACTTTCAGCACGCCGCATCTGCGCTACCAGGCCGACCTGGAGAACCAGCGCCGCTGGCTCAGCCTCGACCTGCTGTTCGGGCGCGTGGATCGCTCGCATCCCTGGCATGAGATCTGCCTCCGGCACGGCATTCAGGAAGAGGAGCTCGATTTCTTCCTCGAAGGTGACGGCACGCCGGACATCATCGGCATCAACCATTATAATACGAGCGAACGCTATCTCGACGAAGCGATGGATCGCTATCCCGCGTGCTTCCATGGCGGCAATCACCTGCATCCGCTCAGTGGCGCCACACGCATCGACCACTACGCCGATGTCGAGGCGCTGCGGATGGACATTCCGCCCGAAGAGCTCGGTTTCAAGGCGCGCCTTGCGGAGGTCTGGGACCGCTACCGGCATCCCATCGTGGTCACGGAGGCGCATCACGGCTCGACCCGCGAGGAGCAGGTGCGCTGGCTCGCAGAGGTCTGGAACGGCGTTCAGGAACTCAGGGCGACGGGCCACGACATCCGGGCCGTCACCATCTGGTCCCTGCTCGGGGCGGTGGACTGGAACTCTCTGCTCGTGGCCCGCAACGGCTTCTATGAACCCGGCGCCTTCGACATCCGCAGCGCGCAACCGCGTCGCACCGCGATCGGAAGGGCGGCCGAGTCCCTGGCGCGCACCGGCACCTTCGAGCACCCCGTGCTCGACCAGCAGGGCTGGTGGCGGCGTGACGGGCGGCATTACCATCCCCCGGCACGCAAAGCGGCTGCGCCTCCCCGTGCCCGGCGTCCGATCCTGATCGCCGGCGCGACCGGGACCCTCGGCCGGGCTTTCGCCCGCCTCTGCGAGCAGCGCGGGCTCGACCACGTGCTCCTGACGCGCAACGAGATGGATATCACCGATCCGGCCTCCGTGGATGCCGCAGTCGCACGGCACCGTCCCTGGGCCGTCATCAATGCAGCGGGATACGTTCGTGTCGGCGATGCCGCGCGTGAGCGGGATCTGTGCTTCAGGGCGAATGCCGCCGGGGCCGAGGCGGTTGCTCAGGCGGGCGCCCGCCTTGGGCTGCCGGTGGTCGCCTTCTCGTCTGACCGGGTCTTCGACGGCGGGCTTGGACGCCCTTACCTGGAGAGCGATCCGGTCTGCCCGGCCTGCGTGTACGGCGAGAGCAAGGCGGAGGCAGAGAGACGTGTGGCCCAGGCCCATCCCGAGGCGCTCGTCATTCGTACAAGCGCCTTCTTCGGACCGTGGGACACGTCCAACTTCGTCTACCAGGTTCTCAGCAATCTCGACGCCGGCCGGACCGTCGCTCCGACGGAGGGCATCGTCTCGCCCACCTATGTTCCCGATCTTGTCCACGCCGTCCTCGATCTCCTGGTCGACGGCGAACGCGGGATCTGGCACCTGGCGAACCAGGGCATGACCTCGTGGGCCGAACTGGCCAAGCGCATCGCGGTCGAGGCCGGGCTGCCGTGGCGGGCAGGGCCGCAGGCGGTAAAGGATGCTCCGCGGCTCACGGCCCTGTCGAGCGAGCGCGGCCTGATCCTGCCGCCCTTCGAGAAGGCCGTCTCGCGCTACTTCGACGAATGCGAGGTCGACTGGAGAGCGCAATCGTTCCTCGAGGCGGCCGAATAGCGATCCGGCGTGCGACGGGCGTGAGGGTCTAGATCCTCACGCTCCGACCTTCCCGTGTGGCGCAGGACCGACGATGGACGACCGGGGAATGCCGTCAGGAGGCTGGCTCGGTGTCGCGGAACATCTCTCGGAGGGCGCTCATGAGCATCGGCTGCGCCGGCCGGCCCTCGGCCAGCGTGAGAAAGTCGTTGATCCCGAAGCGCTGCGTTCCATGGGCCGTCTGACCGTCCTGGTGAGGACCCGCGTGCAGCCAAGTGTGCTCCACGTAAAGGCCCGGCGCATCGGTATCGAGGACGAGATGCCACCAGTCTCCCGCATTCTCGAGCGGACGATCCGCGGTGAAGGCCAATTCACGCTTGAAGACGGGCATCTGTTCGCTCCGGTTGCTGGCCCCGCGCCATCGGAGGGGCAGGTGGAGAGTACCATGACGGAAAGACTTCGCGGGTCGGACGGGGCGGGAATCCATGCTTTCGCCGGCTCATCGGCACACTGTCAGAGGAGACATCCATGAACCGACGCACCATCATGATCGCCCTCGTCCTGATCGTCCTGGCCGGCACTGTTCTGATGACGTATTTCGGCTCTCTGGAGGACACCTCCCCATCGAGCGATCAGGCCCCGAATCCTGCGCCGACGATGCCCGTTCAGTAGGTGCGGTCGTGCCCGACGTGCAAACGGCTCGGGATCCATACGGAACCTAGGCCAGAACAACCCGCGCCTTTATCTGTTCCATCAATGGACGCAGCGAGGAGGACACCATGAGCCGGGCTGTGAACGGCCGCCGTCCTGCTACGGTTGGGCGGTGCGTGCGCCACGGAGAGGCCGGTCGGTGCGGATGCTCGCCGGACGACTGCCGTCCGTGACGGGCTCTCCAGGGTCCGTCGGCGATCTGTTTCACCCGCACGGCGTTGATTGGCCATGCGACTTCAATGGAGAAGGAAGAAAGATGTTTACGCTCGAGATCGGTGGCAACCCGATTGCCATCACGGATGCGGAAGAGGCTCAGGCACGAGCGATCTTCGAAAGCGACGAGTTCAAGCAGGACTTGACTGCGATGACCAGCGAGGGGAAGCCGTTGTGGGACGGGCAGGCACACCTGAACGTCCGGCCTGCTTCGCAGGAGGAGGTGGCCGCCTTCGAAGCCCCTGATCTGGATGCCGACGACGATTTCGACGAGGACGAGGAAGAGGACGGTCTTTTCGTGACGTTCCTCGTGCCCATCGACCATGACCACGACGATGTTTCGGCCATTCCACCCCAATTGCAGAGCTAGCGACTCGCCTGAGCCGGCAATCGTCAGGAGGCGCGCCTCGCGGTGCCGGTTCTCACCGACCGGGTAGGCCGGAAGACGGCCTGCCCGGGGGGGCGCTCACCAGGTGTTTCCGGCTGCGCGCCGGACCGAAGCTCGCCGCTCCGACCGGTCGAGCAGGATTCCATAGATCGCCCCGAGCACGCCCCCGAAAAGAAGGTGGTACAGGGCAGGTCCGAAGGCGGCCTGGGGCGGCGTGGCGGGGTCGGCCAGCCAAACCACGACATGCATCAGCAGCCAAGCAGCCGCGCCGAAGACGATGCCCTTGAACCAGAAGGGGCTCGGCAGAGCCGGACTTAGCACCGCAAAGAGAGGTCCCCACAGAATCGCCCCCAGCGCAAAGTGTAAGACCCAGCCCAGTCCAGGCGGCGACAGCATGATCCCGCTCATCGCCCGGACCGGATCCAGGCTCTGGGCGATGCCGACCGACGACGCCAGAAACACGACACCGGCAGTGACTGCGGAGGCAACAAGACCCGCGATGATGCCTTTGCCGATATTGATCATGATGTCTCCACAGGGAACATTGAGGCTCCGCCGACGCGTCAGAGGCCGGACCTGGGACCCGCGTGCCACTCCTTCTCGACCTGCTCCCGGGATTTCGCGAGCCGCACCGCATCGTCGATGCCGATGATCCAGATCATCGGGACGGAGGTCTTGTTGAACTCCGAAACCGCCTCGACGTCGTTCAGGAACAGCACGTGCTCCATGACTTCGCGAACGGTCCCGAGGCGATGGTCGTCGGACGTGACCACGTCCATTCCCTTGTGGATCTTGTCGAGGTTGATCATCAATGATCTCCGGGCGCATGAGGGTGGTCGTCTGCTGGCTCAACAAACGAGCGATGGAGACGGTTCAACCGTGAAGGGCTGCCCCTGGGCCGGAACGGCCGGCAACAATCCTTTCGGCGTCCTTCGGTCCACATGAACTCAGCCGTCGGGCCGCTATGCCGGACGCGGTACGTGCCGGACGTCGTTCATCACGAAGCGGCTTTCGGGCAACGCGGGCATTCTCCCGAGGTCGATCGCAAGATCCTGCTCGGGGACACGATAGGTCGTCTCCCGCGTGAGCAGGCGGGTGATCGTCTTCATCTGCTCGATCGTGATCCACTCGCCCGGGCAGCGGTGGGTTTCCGAGTGGTCGCCGCCGCCCTGAGGGATGAATTCATAGCTGCCTATCGCCCGATCCCGGAATCTTTCCGGCCGGAAAGCATCTGCATCATTCCAGATGCGCGGGTCGCGGTTCGTGCCGTAGAGATCCATCAGGACCCAGGTTCCTTTGGCGAAGCGATAGCCTCTCCACTCGAATTCCTTCAGCACCCTTCCGCCGATGAAGGGGATGAACGGGTAGAAGCGGCGGACCTCATGCACGAAGGGTTCCAGATCGTCGTCGCTGGCTTGAAGCCGCTCCCGCCACTGGGGATTGTCATGCAGGGCCATGGCGATGAAGGTTACGAAGCGGGCATTGGCAACCGTGGGCCGCAGGACGTTGATAAGCTCGACCGCCGCAACCTTCACATCGAGGAGTTCGCCGTTCATGTCCCGGTACGAGGCGATCACGTCCGCGGCGCTTCCCTGAGGAACCCGGATGTCCTTGGCCCTGATCCGGCGGATGATGTCGCGCATCCACCGCTCCGTCCGGGCGCGCATCAGGTGCCCTCGCCAGTTGCGCGGCCCGGGAGATCCGGTTCCCTCGACCATCGCCTCGAATTCCCGGGCCCTCTGCTCGATCTCGCTCTCTTCCAGGCTGAGGCCCGCCCATTCGCAGATGGCTCCGCAGAGGGGAACATGCGCCTCATGGAAGAGGACGACTTCGTCCATGGTCTCCCAGCGGCGAGTTCGGGCGCGCCAATGCGAAGCTGTCAGATCGGCAAGCCTCCGGAGCGCTTCAGGGCTCATGAGGGACAGGAACATCTGCTTGCGCCGGCGATGGTCCTCGCCATCCATGACCATGACGCTTCCGAAATCCTGGATCAGCGTGATGGACGGCCGCGGCATGGCATAGCGTCGAGTGAACTGGTCCCGCCGGTAGAAGTGCTCCGCGGCTTCCGCTCCGACCATGCAGACGGCCTTGGTGAGCATGATCCGTGTCTCGAAAAGGTCTGACCCGTAGCGGCGGCATCGGTCGGAGATGAACGTGTAGCCCTCGGAAAAGAGCTTGAGGGTGCTGTCCAGGCTCGGATCCTTGGGAATGCTGGCCATGAGACCTCCGCTTGTGGTCCGGCGATGCGGGCCGGGGCTTGGCGACGACAAACGCATGCCTGCTCTCAAGCGATCCGGAAGCCCCAAGGTTCCGCCGGCCGATCATCGACATTCGCCGCCATATGGCTTCGGTCTCGAGGAGGTGCGGATTCGGGCCTACCGCCAGTCCGAGCCTGAGGAGTGTGCCCGATCCCGGGGTGTCGCACGGATACTTCAACAGAAGTGGCCTGAGGCCGAACCTTCTCCTCCCGCGCGTCCTCCTGAGCATCCGCCCCGTCGACGATGAGGCGAGCCCCTCGCGATGCTCCAGAAGACTGGAGCCCATAGTCTTTCCTTTACGGAAGCATCGTAAGACTATCCCCCAGCCTAGTGGCAAAGAGAGTCAGGATGGCTCCGCCGCGCAGGGTTTTATGGGGGCATTCATGTGTTTCTTCTGCGGCCAGAACGGCAATGGCCGGCTTACGCTAGGGTCTTACGAGCATGCGGGTGCTCGCTCTGACTCGTCTGCAACCTGTCGGCGGGCAAGGGCGCCGGCCTTGCCGGTCCGAAAAGCCCTTCGCTGCAGGCGGAGGTCTCATTCATAAACGGGTTGAGCCCGAAGGGTTCGGTGACCAACAAGGCGTTCTGGAGCCTGGACGGGCAGACCGCGCAGAAGTGGGGAGCGCCGTTCGCCGGGACAGGAGCGGTCATCACCTACACCTTCGACCCCGCATCCCAGCTGACGAAGGTGGAGAAGAATACGTTCCTCAAGGCTTTCGCCATGTGGTCGGCCGTCGCGGACATCAAGTTCGTCGAGAGCGGCACCAATGCGGATGTCCGGATCCAGCGCGGCAATGACGGGGGAGCCTGGGAGAACGGCCCGGTCTCCAATGGAAGCGGCTACCAGTTGGGCAGCCACACCGGCCAGGCCACGATATCCATGGATACGGCCGAGAACGGCTTCGATCTCTCGGGATCGTTCGACAAGTATGGCGGCTACGGGATGGGCACGGCCATCCACGAGGTCGGTCACCTGCTTGGCCTGGGACACGGAGGGCCGTACAACGGCAATGTCGACGCGTCCACACAGCAGTTCAGCGCCTACGACAACCGGATGTGGACGATCATGTCCTACATCGGCTGGACTGCGGCCGACGCCAAGTATGCCGGCAGCTATCCCGTGACCGGCACGAATTGGGGCGTCACGCAGGAGGGGATTCCTCAGAATTCGCCCCACACCATCATGATGCTGGACATCATGGCGATCCAGCAGCTTTACGGCGCCGCGAAAAACGGTCCTTTCTCGGGCGGCCAGGTCTTCGGCTTCAACAGCAACGTCAAGGGTCTGTTGCGGCAGTTCTTCGATTTCACGATCAACAAGAACCCGGTGGTCACCCTCTATAGCCAGGGCAAGGGCAATACGCTCGACCTGTCCGGCTTCTCCGAGGACTCGACGGTGAACCTCAAGGCGGGAACCTTCAGCAGCGCCGCCGGCGAGACCAACAACATTGCGATTGCCTCAGGCACAATCGTCGAGAAGGCCGTCACGGGTTCGGGTGACGATATCCTGAAAGGCAACAGCGTCGACAACGTCCTCAAATCCGGCGGCGGCGCCGACATCCTGTCGGGCTTCGGCGGCAACGACGTCCTGAGGGGAGGGGCCGGTCAGGATACGTTCGTCTTCAAGACCAAGCTGAACAGCAGGACGAATGTCGACAGGGTGGCCGACTTCAAATCCGAGGACGACGCATTCCACCTCGACAATCTCGTGTTCAAGAAACTCGGCAAGGGCTCATCCGCCAATCCCATCAAGCTGGAGGAGAGATTCTTCAGCCTGAACAAGGCGAGGGACAAGGACGACTACCTGATCTACAACAAGAAGCAGGGCGCGCTTTACTACGATGCCGACGGCTCGGGCAGAGGAGACGCGATCAAGTTCGCTACGGTGAAGAAGAACCTGGATGTGACGGCAGAGGACTTCTTCATCGTCTGAGGGCCTTGCAGGAGGGTTGCCTCCGAAATCCGGTCTTCATTTGGCCACAACGCGGACGAAACAGACGAGGAGCGGGCCGAAGCCCGCTCCTCATGACGCAGTTCCGGGTCTCGTCGGCGCTTGTCCGTGGCCCGTCCTGTGCTTGGGCGTGCTCAGCGCTGCCGGCCGGTCATGTTTCCGGGTGCTCCGCCATCCGTGCGCGTTCCGGGGTCGAGAGGGCGCGCCTCGGTCTGGCCTGCTCCGGTTTCCTTGTCGGAGCGGCGATGCCGGTCCGCGCTCTTGTCGCGGCTCTTGTTGACGCCGCCCTGATTGCTGCCTGCGTTCTGGGCCATCTCAAAAACTCCTCAAGCTTTGCCGCCGCTCGCGATGTCGGTCGACGGCGCGCGCTGCGGGTGGGAGCCGCCGCCTTGCCTCTCAAAAGCGTTTTCGCAACGGTCGATGTGGTTCTCGGCTCGCTGCTGCATGTCCTGAATGTTGTGACAGGGGTCGTTTACGTCCTGCTGGCAGAATGCGCAGATCATAGGCGTAGCCTCCATTTTGCGTGTGCTTGCGGGGCCAACGTGGTGGCGAAATCGAGGTTCCTCCCAGCATGCAAAACGGCCCGCCGAAGCGGGCCGTGGAGCGGCATACAGGGAGCCGTCAGCTGCGCTGTGTCACGCGGTCCGCGCGGGATCCTGAAGGCCGATCCTTACGACGCTTCCGCTTCTTCCAGGACGGTCTCATTCGAGCTTTGCAGGCCATCGGTCTATTCCTCTGCTTAGGGTTTGTAGCGGTCTTCCGGTTTCGGGCGGTCCGGGTCGGAGCCTCTCGAATCCTCGCGGTGATCGTTTCCGGTCAGGCTCCGGTCGCTTTGCGTCCGGTCGCCCTGCTCGTGGTGGTCGGGGCTGCTCTGGCTCGGATGCGCCGCGCTCTTCTTCACGCTTTGCTCCGCGAAGCCTTGAGCGCGGTCTTCGCCTTTGCCCGTCATGGCGTCACTCGCGCCCAGCTGCGCCTGAGCCGGCGCCCATGCCGGTCTGGCTCATGAGGGCCCTCTCGCAACGCTTGATGTGGCTTTCGGCCCTGGCTCGCATTTCGGGCGTGTCGTGGCAGGGATCGTCCACGTCCTGCTGACAGAATCGGCAGATCATCACGGCCTCCGTTTCGGCATGAACACGAGAGGCCAACGTGGAGACGGAACCCGCGGTTCCGGCGGTGCTCCGATCGGGCGGCTGCTGCCTTCAGAGGCGTGACGGTGGGGGGAGTAGGACTCGAACCTACGAAGGCTTGAAAAGCCAGCGGACTTACAACCCGCTCCCTTTGCCGCTCGGGACACCGCCCCCATCACGTCGATATGACGATACCACCGGCAGCAGGCGCGCAGAGGAGGGGAAATCGGAGCATGTCCCGCAACTTCGGAGTACGGCGAAGTTCGAGCGGCAATACGAGCGGAGGAGGGGAGCAGGATAAGAACGATATTCGGGCCGCTCTCACGCAAGTGTGTGTTGCGTTTCCCGCGCCCTTTCCCTCTCCCGCATGAACGATGCAGGTCTCAGATGACGATGAAGTCGCTGTATGCCAGCTTGAGCTTCTTGGAGAGGGTCGCGAAGCGCACGGCAGCACCGTCTCCGCTGCCGTCCGCATCGTAGTAAAGCGCGCCGTTCTTGCTGTTGTAGATGATGCGGTCGTCCGCATCGGTCGCCTTGCTGCCGATGGTGAAGAAATCCTTCTTCAGCCTTCCGTTCTTGCCGATCTTCTTGAAGACAGCGTTGTCCAGACGAATGGTATCGTCCTTCACGTTGAAGTCGGTGATTTTGTCCACCTCGGACTTGCGCAGCTTCGTGTCGAACACGAAGGAATCCTTGCCCTTGCCGCCGCTCAACACGTCGGATCCGGCGCCGCCCCAAAGCTTGTCGGCGCCCCTGCTGCCCGTGATCGTGTTCTTGAGCGAGTTGCCCTTGAGGGTCATCCCCTTGCCGGTGTCCGCCGCGGAGAGCATCTCCACATTCTGCGCCAGGGCATGGCTGACGGAGGCGACGACCTTGTCCTTCGTCCCGCCTGCGCGCGCCTCGAACACCCTGTCGCCGGAATGATCGACGTAGTAGGTGTCGTTGGCGACGGTGCCGACGAGGAGGTCCGCTCCGGCATAGCCGCGCATGGTGTTGCCGAGCGCGTTGACGACGCTTTCCCCGGGAAGCGCATCCGCCGAGACGCCCTTGACGATGGCGAGGCCCGCCAGGAGGTGCGCCGAATCCACGACGCCGTTCACGCCCGTGCGTGCGGTGAAGCCGATGGTGGTCGTCTGGCCAGCCGCCAGCGAGCCGTTCCAGGTCGCATTGTTCAGGTCGTAGACGACACCCTGCTCCCAGTTCGCCTCGCCGGCGGTCGTGGCGCCCCAGATGCTGTCGATATTGAACTTGCTCTTGAGGAAGATGCCCCAGTCGTTGACGCTCTCGTTCGCCGTGACCGTGATCTCGCCCTGGAAGCCGCCCCACCAGGTGTTCACGATCCGGACGGTTGCGCCGACCTCTTCGCCGGGGGCTGCCGGCGTGTAGGAGGTCAGGATGGTCGGAAGGTCGACGCCCTCGCTGTCGTCGCCGAAGATGAGATCCGCACCGCCGGCGCCGTAGAGCTTGTCCGAGCCCGCGCCGCCGACGATCAGATCGTCGCCGCCGTTGCCGTAGCCGATATCGTCCCCGTCCTCGCCGAGCAGGATGTCCCGAACGTTGCCGCCGCGGCCGTTGAGGCCGTTGACGCCCTCGTTTCCGTAGAGGCGATCGTCTCCGCGGCCGCCGATCAGGGTATCGTCCCCGTTGCTTCCGAACAGATCGAGCGGTCTCGCGGCGCTGCCCGCCGCCGCGCCGGCGCCGGGCACGGCTCCGGACGCGGAGCTGCCTTCAGCCCGGTTGGCTCCCGCGAGTTCGAGGAGCTGACGGGACGACAGGGTCTTGCCGTCGGCGAACACGATGGCGACGTCGTTAGCGCTGGGGGCGGGAAAGTCGTTGAAGACGATGGCGTCCCCGCCTTCGGCGAGGATGATCGCGATCTTGTCGTGATTGCTCGTGGCGATGCGGTTCGCGACATCGCGCACGAAGGTGAAGCCGTCGACATCGGCAAGGGTGTAGCCGGTCAGCTTGATGACGTCCTGACCGGGCTGAAAATCCCAGATCAGGTCGACGCCATCGCCCTTCTTGTAGAGATAGGTGTCGCGCCCGTCATTGCCGTAGAGATTGTCGCCGATCCCGACCGCCAACCCGCCGCTCCAGGTGAGATAGCCGTCATCCTGGCCGCCGATGATGAGGTCGTCGCCGCCTTCCCCCTGAATCTCGTCATTGCCGAAGCCGCCATAGATGGTGTCGTTGCCGTCTCCGCCCTCGATCAGGTCGTCGTAGCTGACGCCGGGCTTCAGCTCGACAGGAGGATCCGCGGGCTTCGGGTTGGTCGGTGTGGAGCCGCCCGGCGTCGGGTCGACCGTGACGGGCGTTCCCGTCAGCTGTCCCGCGAGCTTGAGGCTGAGCCCGCGTCCCTGGCCGTTTCGTGCCCGGGTTATGGATCCCGCCCCTGCGGCCGCCGCGTCAGCGGTAGAGATATTCCGGAAGCCAGAGGCCGATCTGCGGAAAGGCGTAGAACATTGCCATCGTGACGATCACGAGAAGCAGGAACGGCATCACGCCGGCAAAGATGTCGTTGATGTTCACATGGGGCGGCGAGACCCCCTTCAGGTAGAAGGGCGCCATGGCAACCGGCGGCGACAGGAACGAGGTCTGGATGTTGAGGGCGATCAGGATGCCGAAAAAGATCGGATCGACCCCGAAATTGTCGAGGAGGGGCAGGAAGATCGGCACGAAGATGACGACGATCTCCGTCCATTCCAGCGGCCAGCCGAGGATGAAGATGATCACCTGGGTCAGGATCAGGAACCAGAAGGGGGAGAGGTTCAGGCTCATGACGAAGTTCTCGATCGGCTGGTCGCCGCCGAGGAAGGCGAAGATCGAGGAGAAGATGAACGAGCCGATGAAGAGCCAGCACACCATGGCGGATGTGCGGGCCGTGAGGATGACCGATTCCTTCAGCTTGCTGAAGTTCAGCGAGCGGTAGGCGAGCGCGAGCACGAGGCTGCCGAGCGCTCCGACGGCGGCGGCTTCGGTGGGCGTCGCGATGCCGAAGAAGATGGCTCCGAGAACGGAGAAGATGAGCAGCGCCAGCGGAAAGAACGAGGTGGCTAGCGCCCAGAAGACCTTGCCGAAGGAGGCTGCGCGCTTCTCCGGCGGCAGCTTCGGTGCAAGGCTCGGATTGATCATGCAGCGGACGATCACGTAGAGAATATAGAGGGTCGCAAGGAGCAGACCCGGGAACAGGGCGCCGGCATAGAGCTTGGGCACGGAGACGCCCGCCGTGGCGCCGTAGAGAATGAGCATCACGCTGGGCGGGATGAGGATGCCGAGGCAGCCGCCTGCACAGACGACGCCTGACGAGAGACGCACGTCGTAGCCCGCTCGCAGCATGGCCGGGAAGGCGAGCAGGCCCATGAGGGTCACCACCGCACCGACGATGCCGGTCGCGGTCGCGAACATGGCGCAGGTGATGAGCGTCGCGACGGCCAGGGAGCCGGGCAGGCCCCCCACCGCAATCTGGATCGCATTGAACAGACGGTCGAGAATGTTCGCCCGCTCGATGATGTAGCCCATGAACACGAAGAGCGGGATGGCGACGAGCGTGTCGTTCGTCATGACCGAGTAGGCCCGCTGCACCACGAGGGCGAAGACGATGTCGCCCATGGCCATGTATCCGAAGCCGAAGCCGAGCGCCATCAACGTGAAGGCGATCGGAAAGCCGAACATGATGAAGACGATGAACAGGCCGAGCATCAGCACGCCGAGTTCGGGATTCCCCACACCCCATGAAGCCAGCATCAGATGTCACCCCTCTTGAGACCTTCTTGTTCGGCTTGTTCGAGGACGAGTTTCTCCGTCTCCTCGACGTCGTGGAGGCGAGGGGGCCAATCGCCCCTGCGCAGGCAGGCGATGCAGCGGATCACCTCGGCGATGCCCTGGAAGAGCATGAGCACGCCGACGATCGGGATCAGCGCC
This sequence comes from Microvirga sp. GCM10011540, assembly GCF_042650665.1. Taxonomy (NCBI): domain Bacteria; kingdom Pseudomonadati; phylum Pseudomonadota; class Alphaproteobacteria; order Hyphomicrobiales; family Methylobacteriaceae; genus Microvirga; species Microvirga sp. GCM10011540. The sequence goes on from NZ_JBHSBQ010000038.1 coordinate 61,571, forward strand.
TTGAACGGATAGATCGGCGGCCCGTTGGGCGAGTTCATGGAGTGCTCGTTCATGAGCCAGGACATCTGCGTGAAGGGAATGCCCGCATAGATGAAGGCCAGGATGCCCGGGAAGAAGAAGAGGAAGTAGAGGACGAGGTCCATCCAGGCCTGCCGCTTGGGCGACCACGACCGGTAGAGGAAGTCGCCGCGCACGTGGCTGTTGCGGGCCAGCGTATAGGGGCCCGCCACCATGAAGAGCAGCCCATAGAGCATGTAGCTCGCGTCGAAGGCCCATTCGGTCGGCGCCCGCATCACATAGCGCGCGAACACCTCGTAACAGACGGCGAAGGTCAGGGCGAGGATCGACCAGCTCACACCCTTTCCGATGAAGGAGTTGATGCGGTCGATGAGATAGACGAAACCCATGTGAAGCCTTACCTCGGGGTGTCTTCAGGACATGCCTCGAAGGACCGGCGCGCCCTGGTCGGTGCCGGGCGCGCCGCCCCATCTCCCGGAGCCGCCTCCCGATGAGAGGCGGCTCGCGTGCAGCGCTTCAGGTGGCCTTGAAGAAGTGGTCGTAGGCCATGTCGCGCGAGGGCTCGTTCAGGCGCTCGTAGTCGTAGGTGCGCTGCACCCACGCCCTTTGGCTGTCGATCACCTTCTTGAAGAAAGCGTCCTGCGAGAACTCGTCGATGACCTTGTTCCAGGCATCGAGCTGAGCCTGCAGCACACTGTCCGGTGTCTTGGACACGTTGACCCCGCGGCCCCTGATCGCCTCGAGGTCCTTCGAGTAGCGGTCGAGCGCCTTCCAGGACATGTCCGCGGAGGCCGCCTCGGCGGCGTACTTGACGATCGCCTTCAGTTCAGGCGGCAGCCCATCGTACTTCGCCTTGTTGAAGATGATCTCGAAGGTCTCGCCGACCTGGTGGTAGCTCTGGAGCATGTAGTTCTTCGAGATGTCGGGGAAGCCGAGCACCAGATCCGAGGACGGATTGTTGAACTCCGCCCCGTCGATCACCCCGCGCTCCAGGGCCGGCACGATTTCGCCGCCCGCCAGAATCGTCACCGCGGCGCCGAGTTGCCGGTTCAGGTCGGCCGCAAGACCGACCGTGCGGTATTTGAGGCCCTTGAACGCATCCGCCGACGATACCTGGTTCTTGAACCAGCCGAGGGGCTGCGCCGGCATGGGACCGGAGAGAAACCCGACGATGTTCAGCTTCAGGATCTGCTGCTGCAGCTCGTTGTAGAGATCGTAGCCGCCGCCATAGTTCATCCAGGCGAGGAACGAATTGGCATTCCAGCCGAAGGAAGGCCCGGTGCCGAAGAGCGCAAAGGCCTTGTTCTTGCCGTACCAATAGGCGGCCACGCCATGGCCGCCGTCGAGAATGCCGGCATGGACCGCGTCCTGCAGTTGGAACGCCGGCACGACGGCGCCGGCCGCGAGAACGTCCAGTTTCAGGCGTCCGCCCGACATGTCGTTCACGCGCTTGGCGAAATCGTTGCAGAACTCGTGGAAGATATCCCTGTTCGGCCAGGTGGACTGGAATTTCCAGGTGGCAGTCTGCGCTCGGGATACCTGCGGTGCGGCGACAGTTGCGGCGGCGCCCAGTCCCGTGACCTGCAAGAAACGACGCCGTGATTGCTTGGCTCCGCCGGAGGCGCCAGCCTCCGGAGACTTCGCTTTCGTCATAACGACCTCCCTCATGCCCCTCTGATTTCTTATGAAGGCATTATTGTTTTGAGGTCATGTTGCGGCACTTCTATAGGGAGTTCAAGCGAATTCGGACGTAGTCCTGGTCGATGACCGCAAGAGCGCTCGCTTTTACTTGCGGATCGATTGAAAATAGCCGTGACATCCGTGTCGGCAAGACAGTTTATCCCAAAGTTCTATGCCTGCCTATCGGACGACCACCGGAGACCCGAGGCAATACGCCCGAATTCCTAGGAATAATGTGTTTCGAACAGGGTCTCCGGCAACGGGACCTTAACCTCTGCCCTGTTTTTATGACGCAGCGGAAGGCAGGGGCTGAGAAGAGATGTCCATCAAATTAATGGGAGCGACGGTCTGCATCTGCATCGCCGTCCTGCTCTCCGTCATCTTCGGTCGCGATCTGCAGCGCGAGCTGACGGCGATCGGCCAGGCCGAGCAGGTCGAGGAGGCGGCCCATCTGAGGGAGCTCCTCGGATTGACGACCGTCGAACTCTCCCAGGAACGGGTGCTGACCCAGGTCGCGCTCACCCTTCGCGAACCGATCACGCCCGAGCTCCGCTCCCGTCTCGATGCGCAGCGGATCAAGTTCGATGCGGCCACGACGAAGCTCCAAGGCGCGGCAAGGGCCTCGGACCTCTTGACCCAAGGCTTTCTGGCCGGCGTGGAAGGCGCCGTGAAGAAGATCGCCGATCTCCGGCAGGAGATCGATGCCGAGGTCACCAAGACCGCCTTCAGGCGCAGCAAGGACCGGTCACGCCTTCTCGTGCCGGAAATGAAGTCCCTCACGCGCACCCTGTTCGATTACGGTGCCTATCTCGACGTTCGCGATGCGGCCGTGCCCTCTGGCGTCCTCCACGGCCTCAACGTTCAGAAACTCGCCTGGGAGATGCGCGAATACGCCAGCCAGGACCAGACCTTCTTCCTGATCGCAAGCGCGGCACGCTCCCCCATGGACGCGGTCGCCGTCGCCGAGGCAGAAATGAATTTCGGCAAGGCCGAGGAGATCTTCAACATGGTCCGCCTGTCCCTGGAGAGCACGGATGCTCCCAAGGATCAGCGCGACATTGCGGAGGTCCTCCAGGCACAGCTCTTCGGGAGCTACCGTTCCCTGAGGGCCGGAATGCTCGAGGCGTCCGCCACGGGGTCGTTCCCCTTGAGCTTCGATGCGTTCTACGACCAGTCCAGCACTCTGCTCGAACCGGCCCTGCGCCTGTCGGAGGCCGGCGCCGCCCAGGCGGTGCAGGCCGCCGAAGGCAGCCTCGAGCACGCCCGCCGCGCCATGCTGCTGCTCATGCTCGCCGGGACGGCGACCCTCATCTGCGTCGGCGGCCTGATCTGGTTCGTGAACTTCAGGGTGTCGCGCCGCCTCGTGGTCGTGACCGGCCTCGTTCAGCGGCTCGCCAAGGGCGATCTGACGATCGATCCCCTGCGCTACAGCGGACGCGACGAGATCGGCCGCCTGGCGGAGGCCCTCCAGGTGTTCAAGGCCAATGCACAGGAGGTCGAGCACCTGCGGGCCCTGCAGGAACAGACGCGGGATCAGACCGAGGCGGAGCGGCGCACGGGGCTCCTCGCGATCGCCGACGCCCTGGAGCGCGAGGTGAACCAGGCTGTCAGCGCACTCGCCGGGGCGGCCCAGCAGGCCGAGGCGGCAACGCATACCGTTGCCGAGTCGGTGGAGGTCACGGCCAGCCAGTCGCTCTCCGCAGCTGCGGGGTCCGAGCAGAGCACCGGAAACATCGATGCGGTGGCCGTTGCCACCGAGGAGCTGACGCGCTCCTCGCTCGAGGTCACGGCTCAGATGAACCGGGCCGCCGCCGTGGCGCGGCAGGCGACCCAGATGGCGGAACGGACGAATGCCACGGTCGGCGAATTGGCCCAAACCGCGCAGCGGATCGACAATGTGGTCAAGCTGATCGCCGAGATCGCCTCCCAGACCAACCTGCTTGCGCTGAACGCCACCATCGAGGCGGCCCGCGCCGGCGAGGCCGGGCGGGGATTTGCCGTCGTGGCGAGCGAGGTGAAGGCGCTTGCCAGCCAGACCGCGCAGGCGACGGAGGACATTTCCGCCCAGATCGCCGCCATGCAGTCAACGACGGAGGAGGCGGTGACGGCCGTCGTCGGCATTGGGCGCGTGATCGGCGAGATCGACGCCATCTCGGCCTCGGTCGCCGCGGCGGCGGAGGAACAGGCGGCCGCGACGCGGCAGATCGCCGGGAATGTGGGGCAGGCCGCGGAAGGCACCCGGGAGGTGTCGCGGAACGTGGCCGGCGTCAGCGCGGCTGCCGCGACGGCAGGGGAGGCGGCGGGCCACGCAGCGGGCGCCGTCGGCCAGATCCGCGAGCAGGCGGACGCTCTCATCCTTGCCGTGGGCGGTTTCCTTTCGCGGCTCCGGGCGGCCTGACGCCGCCAGCCGCCGCACCTGCACGAGCTTCGAGCAACCCTCCCATTCTCGGCCGGCCCTGGCTGTCCGCGGCTCAGGCGTTATAGGCACATGCTCCGTCGTTCTCGCAGCAGGTCGCCCGAACGTGTCCCAGCCAAGCCAGAGTCCCGCGTCTCCCCATGAGATGGATCTTGCCGACGAGCAGCTGATCGATGCGGAGGCCGGCAGCGCGCCGCCGCCGCCGAGCCCGCCCCAGAGCGTTGCGGGGCGCGTCCTGCTCGGCGTCAGCATCGTCCTGATCGCGTTCAACCTGCGGCCGGTCTTCTCCAGCCTTTCCGTTCTCCTTCCCGAAGTCATGCAGAGCACGGGCGTGTCGCCCTCCGGCGCAAGCCTCATGACCACGCTGCCTGTGCTGTGCCTCGGCCTGTTTGCGCCCATCGCCCCCGAACTGGCCCGTCGATACGGCGCCGAACGCACGATCCTGGCGATGCTCGTCGTCCTGGCCGTCGGCACCGCTCTGCGAGGTCTGGCTACGGTGCCGGCGCTCCTGATCGGCTCGGTCCTCGCCGGTGCGGGCATCGCCGTCGTCAACGTGCTCCTGCCGGGTCTCGTGAAGCGGGACTTCCCGACCCGCGCGGCCATGATGACGGGGCTTTATACAATGGCTCTCTGTGCCGGCGCCGCCAGCGCCGCCGGTTTCACGGTGCCTCTGGAACACGTCCTCGGCGGCTCCTGGCCTCTCGCGCTCGCCGTCTGGGCGGTGCCGGCCGTCGTCGTCGTGCTTCTTTGGGCTCCGCAATCCCTGTTCTCCCAGCCCCATATCCGCCGGGCGCGATCACATGGGGCGTGGCTGTGGCGCGACAGGCTCGCCTGGCAGGTCACCCTGTTCATGGGGCTGCAATCGGCGCTCGCCTATTGCGTCTTCGGGTGGCTTGCGCCGATCCTGCGGGAGCGGGGACTGGATGCGATCACCGCCGGGTTCGTCGTGTCGGTTTCGGTCCTGGTTCAGACCGGCGCCTGCCTGGTCGTGCCCTCCATCGCCGTGAGAGGGCGCGATCAGCGATTGATCAACGTGCTGCTGGTCGCCGCCGCCGTGACCGGCCTTCTGGGCTGCCTCTTCGCGCCGCTTTCGACGGTGTGGATCTGGGCCGTGCTTCAGGGATTCGGTCAGGGGGGACTGATTGCCGTCGCCCTGACCCTGATCATCCTGCGCTCGCCGGATGCCCATGTCGCCGCGCAGCTCTCCGGCATGGCTCAGGGCGTCGGCTATGTTCTCGCAGCGTGCGGGCCGCTGATCGTCGGATTCCTCCGCGACTGGACCGGGAGCTTCGCCTCGTCGGGCCTGTTGTTCGTCTTTCTCGGCGTCGCGGCTGCCCTCTGCGGCCTCGGAGCCGGGCGGGCGAGGCATGTGGGGGCAGCCCTGACGTCCGGGGCCTGATCGGTCAGACCCGGGCCAAAGCCTGGTTCAGGTCCTCCAGGAGATCCTCCCCGTGCTCAAGCCCGATGGAGAGGCGGACGAGGCCGTCGGAGATCCCCATCTCGGCCCGCAATTCGGGTGTGAAGCGCTGGTGCGTGGTGGTTGCGGGATGCGTGACGAGGCTCTTCGCGTCGCCGAGATTGTTCGAGATGCGGATGAGCCGCAATCCGTTCATGAACCGGAAGGCACCCTCCTTGCCGCCCTGAACGTCGAGGGCGATCATGGTGGAGCCTCCGCGCATCTGCCGCTTGATCAATTCCGCCTGCGGATGGTCGGGGCGCCCCGGATAGGTCAGGCGCTCGAGCTTCGGGTGATCGTGCAGGGCGTCGGCCAGGAAGCCGGCCGTCGCGGTCTGCCGCTCGACCCGGAGCGACAGGGTCTCGAGCCCCTTGAGCAGAACCCAGGCGTTGAAGGGCGAGAGGGTGGGGCCGGTCATCCGCAGGAATTGCTGCACCTTCGTCTCGATGAACTCCGCGGAGCCGAGGATCACGCCGCCCAGGCAGCGGCCCTGGCCGTCGATGTGCTTGGTGGCGGAATAGACGACGCAATCGGCCCCCAGCTCCAGGGGCTTCTGCCAGAGCGGCGTGGCGAACACGTTGTCGACGGTGAGCGTCGCGCCGGCCGCGTGGGCGATGTTGGCGACGCCGGCGATGTCGATGATCTCCAGGCTCGGATTTGAGGGCGTCTCCAGCAGAAAGACCTTGGTTTCGGGCCTGACCGCAGCACGCCACCGGCCGAGGTCCGGTCCATCGACGAGGGTGCAGCCGACGCCGAAGCGAGGCAGGAGATCCTCGACCACCCAGCGGCAGGACCCGAAGAGAGCCCGCGCCGCGACCACATGATCTCCCGCCTGCAGTTGCCCCACCATGGCGGCGGTGACGGCGGCCATGCCCGTGGCCGTGGCGGCCGCCGCCTCGGCGCCTTCCAGGGAGGCCATTCGCTGCTCGAACATGGCGACGGTCGGATTGGAGAAGCGGGTATAGCTGTATCCCGGCTCCTCGTTCAGGAACCGTCTCTCGGCGCTCTCGGCGGTCTCATAGACGAACCCTTGCGTCAGAAAGAGCGCCTCGGAGGTTTCGCCGAAGGAACTGCGCTCCTGGCCGTCGTGAACGAGGCGGGTCTCGAGATGGTAGTCGGGACATCGTGTCTTGGTCATGGAGCGAGTGTAGGATCGTTCTTTTTAAGGAACAATCGTTTTTTATGCGGGAAGCGCATCCGTCGAGGGCCAGGGACACGCTTCCCGAGACACGGGTGCTAATTGCCGATGGCAACCCCCTCGCGCCGGCTGTCGGCGCCGCCGACAAGGCCTGACGGGCTCACCACGATGGCGTGGATGCCGGAGGTCTGAGGGATCAGGCGGATCTCATGGCCCTTCGCCTCGAGCGCCGGTTTCCAGGCCTCGGCCTCCGTCCCGGCCTCCAGCTCCGTCGGGCCGTTGCGGCTGCCGAAATTCGGCAGGTCCGCCACGACCTGCGGGTCGAGCTTCCAGTCCAGCAGGCCCACCAGGGCCTTGGCGACGTAGTTGATGATCAGGCTTCCGCCCGGCGATCCCACGACGGCATAGAGCTTGTCGTTGCCGTCGAGCACGATCGTCGGAGCCATGGAGCTCCTCGGCCGCTTGCCGCCCTCCACCCGGTTCGCCACGGGCTTGCCGTCCTCCGCGGGCGTGAAGGAAAAGTCGGTCAGCTCGTTGTTGAGCAGGAAGCCGCTCCTGGTCATGATCCTCGCGCCGAAGCCGTCCTCGATGGTGGTGGTCATGGAGACGGCGTTGCCGTTCCGGTCGACGATGGAGATGTGGCTGGTGCCGAATTCGATGCCCTCCGATGCGCCCCACCGGAAGGTCTTCTGGAACGGGGGATCGCCCGGCTGGGCCTTGCCCATGGATTTGTTCGGGTCGACGAGGGCTGCGCGGGACTTCAGGTAGCCGGGATCGGTCAGGCCCTTGACCGGAACGCTCACGAAGGCCGGGTCGGCGATGTAGAGGGCGCGGTCCGCAAAGGCGAGGCGGCCGGCCTCGGCCATCCAATGCGCCGCCTCCGGCCCGGGCTTCAGGGCCGCCATGTCCTGGGTTTCCAGGGTCGCCATGATCTGCTGCACGGCCACCTGTCCGGAGCTGGGCGGACCCATGCCGCAGATCTTGTAGCTGCGGTAGGGGCCGCAGAGGGCTGCCCGCTCCTCGACCTTGTAGTTCGCAAGGTCGTCGAGGGTCATGTCGCCCGGATTCGTGGCGTGGCCCGTCACCGTCGCCACGATGTCCTGGGCGATCTCGCCCGTATAGAAAGCATCCGCTCCCTTTTCGGCGATGGTGCGCAGGGTCCGGGCAAAGGCCGGATTCCTGAGGATGGTCCCCACGGCCTTCGGCGTGCCGTCGGCCTCGTAGAAATAGGCGCGGGCGACCGGATCGTTCTGGAGGTATTTCTCCTGGGTCAGAAGGCCGTTGAGGCGGGGCGAGATGGCAAAGCCGTTCTCGGCCAGGCGAGCCGCGGGCTCGATCACATCCTTCCAGGGCAGCTTGCCCCAGTTCCGGTGCGCGGTCTCGAGCAGGCGGACCGTTCCGGGGACGCCGACCGAGCGGCCTCCGACCACGGCATCGTAGAACTTCATCGGCTTGCCGTCGGGACCCAGGAAGCGCTCGGGCGTGGCCGCGGCGGGCGCCTTCTCGCGGCCGTCGAGGGTGGTCATGGTCGTTCCGTCCCAGAACACCAGGAACGCGCCCCCGCCGATGCCGGAACTCTGCGGCTCGACCAGGTTGAGGACGAGCTGGACGGCCACCGCCGCATCGACGGCGCTGCCGCCGGCCGCGAGAATTTCCCGTCCCGCCTGAGCCGCCAGGGGATTGGCGGCCGCGACCATGTCCTGCGTGGCCGAGCCGGCAGACTTCGCCGTGCGGCCGGTCGGCGCTTCCGGAGCCGGCGCCGCGGGTTGGGAGAAAGCGGGCGCGACAAGCGGTGCGGCCGAAAGAAAGCCAAGCCCTACGAGGCTTCGCCACAAGATTCCTTGAACTTTCATCCCTCGCTCTCCCTCTCGTCGCCGAACCTGGAACGGCCGGATTCCGGCGCCGCAATGTGCGGCAGCGAACATAGTCCTGCCGTTCTGTTCGATTATCAATCGATTCGCGGCGAGGCATAACTGAGGAGGGCAACATGAATTCTTATAATGTGTTTCGAAGTACCGGGCCCGATGGGCTCTGCTGTGCCGTACCGGAAGAGCGCTCCGTCCCCCGTTTCGTAATCGGCCCCCATTGGCAGTTCGACGGGCGCGTCGATGGTTCCGATGCCCCGCTGGGCTTCGATGGGAAGGCCGCGGCAACCGGCGTTCGGTTCAACGGCTTCTATCTCTTTGCCAGCTTCCGGCGAGAGACGGCCAAGAACTAGACCTTTCTCGAATTCACCTGCGGTATGCCGGGGGCGAAGGCTGCTTGGCATACCCGATCTCGCCGAACATGCGCTTCGGGCCGGATATGGGCTCTTGATCTCCGGCGGCGCTTGCCCTCTATCATTGCTCATCCTGCGGCCGCCGCTCCCACCTTTCCGTTGAGCCCGTGAACTCCTCCCTAGCCCTCATCTGGACGATCACGGCCGCGACCACTCTCCTGCAAGGTGCCAACGGTCTTCTGCAGGCCTTGATGCCCCTGCGCATGCAGGCCGAGGGCCTCTCGATCTCGTCCATCGGCATCGTGGCGGCGGCTTACGGGCTCGGCTTTTCATCCGGCTGCTTTCTCGCCCCGTCCTTCATCCGGCATGTGGGCTACATCCGGGCCTTTGCGAGCCTCGCGGCCATCGCGGCCGTCGTCGTGCTGGGCATGACGCAAGCCCATTCGACCCTGGCCTGGGCGATTCTGCGCGGACTGACCGGCATCACCTTCGCGTGCATCTTCACGGTGACGGACGGCTGGATCAGCGCCCGCGCCGTTTCCAGCCACCGCGGCCGCATCCTGTCGATCTACATGATCTGCACCAAGATCGCGCTCATGCTCTCTCCCCTCGGGATCGGGCTCGGCAGCATCCAGGCGGACGGGCTCTTCATGGCCGTGAGCGCGGTGATGTCCCTGTCGCTTCTTCCGATCGCCGCGACGACGACCGAGGAACCTCCCGCCCCGCGCAGCGTGCGCATCCGGGTGCGGAGCCTTTTCGTGGCGGCGCCGTCGGCCGTCATCGGCGCCTTCGCGGTGGGCCTGGTCAACGGTCCGGTCATCGCCATCACGCCGGTCTTCGGCGTCAGCATCGGGCTGACGCAGGAAAAGTCGGCGGCGCTGCTGTTTGCGCTGCAGGCCGGCAGCCTGGTGATGCAGTGGCCGCTCGGATGGCTGTCCGACCGCTCGGACCGCCGCTATGTGATCGCGGGCTTGGCCGGCGGCACCAGCCTCGTTTCGATCCTCATTCTTCTGGCGAGCGCGCAGGGTGGGGAAACGCTCATCCTGCTGGGTTTTGCCGCCTGGGGCGGTCTGGCGCTCTGCATCTATTCCGTCTGCGTCGCCCATGCCTGCGATATCGTGGATCCCGGCCAGATCGTCTCCACGGTCGGCTCACTCCTGTTTTCCTGGGCCGTGGGCGTCACGATAGGCCCCCTGTTCGGGGCCCTGGCCATGGATCTGATCGGCCCCAGGGGGCTGTTCATCTATTCGGCGGTGATCTCGTTCGCCCTGATGGCATTCATCGTCGTGCGCATCAGGCTCCTGCCACGGCCTCCGGCGAAGGGCGGATTCGTGGAGATTCTGCCGACGGGCTCGGCCACGACCGTTCTCGAGACGCGGCTGGAGGCGGACGCAGCCGCCGAAGCCTCCGCGTCCACCGACCGATCCACGGAGGAACGGCCCGGCTCAGAGGAGCCGGATGCCTCCTCTCAGAGAGCGACGCCGGCCACCGCCACGGCGGATACGCCTTCGTAGCGGTTGAGGCGCGAGTCGATCATCTCGTCGATCTTGTCGTAGACCTCCGCCACCGTGAGCTGGCGGGTCTTGCGGCCGGCCTTGGCGAAGAACAGGGCCTTGTTGGCCTTGGCCGCGGCCGGGAAGAGGCGAGGAGCGCTCTGCTTCGGCTTCTCGTCCACCATCGAGATGAACTTGCCGGCCCCGTCCACGCCGAAGAAGTGGGAGAGATAGAACTCCGACCGGTTGATCTCGCGGCCGATCTTCTGCTCGATCTTCGCCCGGTCCCGCTTCTTCATCTCCGCCGCCATGAGCGCGGAAATGTAGGGGTTGCGGCGCAGGCCGAGGATGTGCTCGCGCATGGCTTCGTCCGGCACGGTGAGCTGGCCGTTGACGACCTTGACCGCTTCCGCTTCCGCGGTCAGGCCGTGCTGCGCCCCGAAGGAGCGGATCACCTCGATCCAAGTGCTGGAAATGAACTGATAGAGTCCCTGCGCCGATGAGGACGACGCCTTGTTGTCGGGAATGAAGCTCGATTCCTTGTCCGCCAGGGCCATCATGTAGACGGGATCCACGCCGGTGACCTCGGAGGCGCGCAGGACGGCATCCACGATCCAGCGCGGCACGCGCATCTCCTCGAACCGCAGATAGTCTCCGGCCGAGGCCCCTGCTTCCGCAGTGTCGGCACCCTCGACCTCGGGAGCGTCCGTGAGCGGCATCAGGGAGATGATGCGGGCGCGCAGGTCGCCTTCCTCTGCGGCCGCAACCGGCACGATCGCCGCCAGCGGATCGGCGGCCGTCGCCGTCGGGGCCGGACGCTCCGCCTTGGCGAGGTCGGAATGCGACATCGCCTCGATCCCGTTCGCGTGGGCGACGGTGGTTTGCGCCTGGGGCGCGGCGAGGGAGTTGGCGTTCGCGGCAGCGGCCGGGTCGGACGCAGCGCTCACGGTCGCAATCGTCAGAAGGGCGCCCAGAGCCATGCTCGTGGTCAGGCGCAGCAGGGCCTTCTTGCCCCATGTGCTGTTGCCAGGGCGCATTGCCTGGCGCGGTTGAAACAAAAGACGGCTTTCGTCGTTATGCAGAAGAATGGCTGGCTGGCGAGCGTCGCGAGACGCTGTCAGGACTACAGTCATGCATGAACCCCCGAGAAGATCCCGCATCGCTCCCGCGAGGCGGGCGAGCGGTCGTTTTTCGTTCAAGTCAGGGACCCGTGGTGACGGCTCGGTATGTTCAGAATGGGTCAGCTTGACCTTGTCCGGGGTCATTCCACCTCCCATCGCGGCGTCCTGTCGCGCATTTTGAAACAGTATCACCCGGAACTTTCTAGGCAATGCTCCATCGGCTAGGCTTCATGGCCTAGGCCGCTCAGGCTAAGCGGAAGCGCTCTGGAAGGGCTGAAATCGAATACATTCAATGGCTTGGAGAGAATTAGGTCTCGATTCGACCTCGGCCGTTCGCTAACCGGCCGCGCAGGCATAGGAAGACGCGCCGCGCCTAGGACAGTGACGGCCGTCTTCTCATCGATCTCTGCTGTCGGGGTCGCCGGGGCAGGAAAAGCCCTCTCGGGGTCCCTGAAATACCGGCCCTGCCAGCTCGGCGCCGCGGGACCGAGCGGAGGCGGCTTTGCCTTGAATTAGAGGCCGGAATGGCGCCGTTTCGCCGGCGGCTTGGGAGCGGGAGAGCCCGAATGCCCTCCCGCTACAATGTCGGTTCGGCTATTGCCGCTTCACCAGGTTGCGCGCAGACCGGCATAGAAGGAGCGGCCTGCGGTGCCGTAGTCGTACACGTCCTGATACCGGGCGTCGGTCAGGTTCTCCGCCCGCGCATAGACACTGAAGGTGTCGTTGATCCGGTAATCCGCATAGACGTCGAAGCGCGCATAGGGCTGGAGCTTGTTCTGCTCACCCGTCGAGGAGAAGCGGGTGCCGGTAAAGACCACCGACGGCTCGATGGATAATCCTGCGACGGGGGTCACAATCAGGCCGAGGCGGCCCTCGTCCCGCGGGCGCCGGGCAAGGCGCAGGTCCGTAACCTGATCGAATGCCTCAAGATGGGTGTAGGTCGCCTTGACGCGCAGCCATGACGGAACGACGTCCACATCCGCCGAGAGCTCGACGCCCGACGTGGTGGCGCGGGCCACGTTCACGAAGCAGCCGAAAGCCTGGTCGGGGCGGCACTCGTCCGAGCTGGCGAAGTCGATCAGGTTGCGGAAGCGGTTGGCGAAGAACGTGGCCGACAGAAGAAGGCGATCATCGAGCAGGCGCTGATCGATGCCGACGTCGAAGCCGACCGAATGCTCCGACTCGAGCGCCGGGTTGCCGTAGCTGGGGTCGTACAGCTGGTACAGGCTCGGAGCCTTGGCGCCGGTGCCCACGCTTCCGCGGATCTTCATGCCCGTGTTCGGGACCTCGTAGGCTGCCGTGGCGCGCCAGGTGCCGAAGCGGTCGCCGTCCTCGACGTCGTCGAGACGGCCCCCGAGGGACAGATGCAGGTTCTCGAAAAGGGTGAACTGATGGAGCGCATAGAGCGAGCGCGTCGTCTGAGAGGCGTCGTTCGTCTCGCGCTCGGGCGTGACGAAGGGCAGAACGTCCCGGGCGGTCGAGGTGAGGCGCTCCCGCTCCGCTTTCGCGCCGAAGGTGAGAAGGCCGAAGGCGCCGAGCTTCAGGTCGCCCTGGTACTCCGCCGCGACGCGGTCGCCGGTGAAGCCGGAATTCGACCAGTACAGGGACGGCAGGGCATAGGAGCCCACATCCCTATAGTGTCTGTTCGTGCGGCTCGCCGAGACGAGGATCGTGTTCCGCAGCAAACCGTCCAAGGTATAGGCCGTCAGTCGGGTATGCCCCTCGAAGAGGCGCTGCTGCGACTGCGACGGCGAGTCGGGCAGACTGCCGAAGATGGCATCGTACTGTGCGCCGTTGAAGCTGCCATATCCTCCCACCTCGAGTTCCGCGTCGGGAGAGAGCGCGACAATCACGCGACCGGACGCGCCGAGGCGCTGGGCTCCATCCGCTTCGAGGGGCCAGAAGCGCGTGTTCTCGATCCTTCCGATACGGTAGCCGTAGCGGGAGAAGCCCGCCGTGTCGAAACCGGTCGTGGAGAAGGCATAGGAGACCGGACCGGAACTGCCGGAGACGGCGGCGCGCACCGCCTTGGTGCCGTAGCTCCCGGCCTCGACGCTGGTGGTGAAGCGCGGCGCGCCCTTGCCCTTGCGGGTAATGACGTTGATCACGCCGCCCATGGCATCGGAGCCGTAGAGAGCGGATTGCGGGCCGCGCAGAACCTCGATGCGTTCGATGTCCGTCGCGACCAGATTGGCGAAGTCGAACTCGGCCGATCCCGAGGACGGATCGTTCACGCGCACGCCGTCGATGAGAACGAGGGTATGGCGCGCCTCGCCGCCGCGGATGCGCACGGACGTGGTGGCGCCGGCTCCGCCGGTCTCGACAACCGAGAGGCCCGGCACGCGGCGCAGCACGTCCGCGATGCTCTTCGGGGATTCCTTGGCGATTTCCTCACCGGTGATCACCGAGATCGCGCTGCCTGCCTGCGTGATGGCGAGCGGCGTGCGGGTTGCGGTGATGACGATGTCCGGAAGGAGCATCGGCTCCGTCACGGTTTGGGCCTGCACGGCTCCGCTGACGAGCGCGCAAAACGAGACGGAAGCCGCCAGGAGGCGGCGCGATGGCGTAAACATGGAGACCTCCTGCCCGCCCCACCGCGAGCAAAGATGGGTTGCACTCGGACATTGGCCGGTCTCCTGGCTCGCGGGTTGTGGCGCACGATCCGCCTTCCCAAATCCCGAGCTTCCGCCGCGGGGGATTCAGTGGCATGAAGGATCGCCGCTCGCCGCTTACAGTTGCGGGGGCAGCCACGGGATAGGACGAATCCGCACCGTGTTCCCGTTTCACCTCGATCGCTCGAGGCACCAACGTCGGTCCCTCTCATAGGGGGTTGCCCATCATGCCGCAACTCTGCCACAAACGAATTTCCGGTCCGCTTGCGCTCGCGGCGCTTGTGTTGCTTTTCGGCACCGGGAGCGTTCCGGCCGCGCAGAAGCCGCAGCGTGTGGTCTCGCTCAATCTCTGTACCGATCAGATGCTGCTTGCCTTGGCGGACAGGGAGCAGATCGCCTCCTTGAGCCCGCTTGCCGTCGACAGGTCGCTCTCCTTCCTGGCCGACGAGGCCGAAGGCCTGCCGATGAACGAAGGGAAGGGGGAGGCAATCCTCTTCGGCGGCGCGGATCTCGTCCTCACCGGCTCCTTCGGACAATACAATCGCACGTCGCTTCTGGAGGGCCAGGGGCTTGAGGTGCTCGCTCTCGATCCTTGGCAGAGCCTGGAGCAGGGGCGGGAGCAGATCAGGACGGTCGCCCGGCGCCTGGGCCATCCCGAACGCGGCGAGGCCCTGATCGCGGACATCGACGCCGCGCTTGGGCGCACGAAGGACATCGTGCCGGACGGGCGCAGCATCCTGCACTATCAGAGAAGGGGGTGGGTGCCTGCTTCCGCGTCGCTCATGGGTGAGATCCTGCAGCATATGGGCTTCACCCTGCATCAGGACCGACTTGGGCTGAGCGGGGGCGGCGTGGCCCGGCTCGAGGAAATCGTCACCCGCCCACCCGACTACATGCTCATGGAGGACGATGCCGGGCGGGCCGTCGACAACGGCTCCGCTCTCCTCGTTCATCCCGCTCTGACGGAAAGCGTGCCGCCGGAGCGGCGCCTGTCCATGGCCGGCCGGCTGGAGATCTGTGGCGGGCCGTCGACGCCTGCCGCCATCGATGCTCTCGCGGAAGAGGTCAGGAAGAAGGTGCGGTAACCCGGAGCAGCCACTTACCGGAGCGTCAGTCGGAGAGGGGGCGCGGGCTTGAGGAGAAGCGGGCATCCGGCCGCCATGAAGACCACGGCATCGCAGGTTGCGGCCATCCGCTGGTTCAGCCGCCCCTGGGCGTCACGGAATGCGCGCCCGAGAGGGGTTTCCGGCACGAGGCCGTGGCCGACCTCGTTCGAGACGAGCACGAGAGGTCCCGCGGCTTCGGCGACCGCCCGCACGAGGTCATGCGTCCCTTGTTCCACGTTCGCCCCCGCGAGCAGAACGTTCGACAGCCACAGCGTCAGACAATCGACCAGCACGACCCGCTCGGGAGCGGTTTCCCGGCGGATGGCCTCGGCGAGGGCGAGCGGAGCCTCGCGGGTCGTCCAGGAATCGTCGCGCTCGGACCGGTGGCGGGCAATGCGCTCCCGCATCTCGTCGTCGAGCCCCTGGGCCGTCGCCACATAGACCCGCTGTCCGAAGGCCGTTTCGGCCAGATCTTGGGCCAGACGGCTCTTTCCCGAGCGGGCTCCGCCGAGAACGAGGGTGCGGCGAGAAACGGTCGTCATGGATCACCCGTGGCAGGATCGCGGCGGCCGGCCGTCAAGCGGTCAGGCGGCCGAGCGGCATCGCCATGTGCACGCACAGACCCTCGGTTCGCCATTCGCGCTCCAGCGTGCCGCCGAGCTGGCCGGCGATGCTTCTCTGGGCAAGCTGACTGCCGAACCCCTCGAAGCTGGGCGGCCCGAGGACCGGCGGCCCCCCGACCTCGGTCCAGTCGATCCTGACGTCGTCGCCGTCGATCCTCCACCGGATGGCAAGCTGTCCCTCCGAATTGGACAGGCAGCCGTATTTGGCGGCGTTGGTGGCAAGCTCGTGCAGGACCAGGGCGAGGCTCGTGGTGGTGTTGGAGCCCACGCGCACCTCGGGGCCCTCGGCGACGATCCGGCCGCCTTCCACCTGGGTGTAAGGCGCAAGGACGGACTCGATGAGCTTCTTCAGGTCGACCTCGGAGCCCCCGTGAGCGCCTGAGGCCGACACCGGCTGGACCAGTTCATGCGCCCGCGACAGGGCGCTCAGGCGTCCCCGCAGGGCATTGGCCATCTCCTTGGGATCCTTGGCCGTTCGGGCCGTCATGGAAACCATGCCGTTGGCGATGGCGAAGAGGTTCTTGACCCGGTGCGTCAATTCCCGCGTCAGGAGCTGCTGCGCTTCCTGCGAGGCCTTCTGCTCGGTGATGTCGCTGATGATGCCGGAGAGGCTGACGGCACGAGGCCGGTCGCCGCTCCCGACGAAACGGACGGATCCGTTGGAGCGCATCCAGCGGACGCTGCCATCGGAGAGGATGGTTCGATACTCCGCCTCGTAGCGGCCACCGGAGCCCGGGGCGGTGGCAGCCGCCATGTGCTCCTTCACGGCCTGGCGATCATCAGGATGAACCCGCTCCATGGCCTCCTCCAGGGGCATGCTGTGCAGGCCGTCGGGTGGAATGTTGAAGAGGGCGCAGGTTCCTTCATCCCAGCTCACGGTTCCGGCGTCGAGATCGATCCTCCACGTGCCGAGCCGGGCGGCCTCGAGCGCCAGCCGGTGCTGCTCCTCCAGGGTGCGAAGGGATTCCTCCGCCTGCTTCTGGCCGTCGATGTCGGTGCAGGTGCCGAACCAGCGCGCGATCGTTCCGGACATGTCCTGGATCGGGATGCCCCGGCTGAGCATCCAGGAATAGTGTCCATCCGCCCGCCTGATCCGGCATTCTCCCTCATAGGGCTGCCCCGCTTCGAGCGACGCATGCCAGCGGTCGAGGACCGTCGGGAGGTCGTCGGGGTGAACGGCGCCGGTCCATCCCTCGCCGAAGGATTGCTCCATCGTCAAACCGGTGAATTCGTGCCAGCGCCGGTTGAAGTAGTCGTGATATCCATCCGGACGGGCCGACCAGACAAGCTGCGGCAGACTTTCCGCCAGAACGGCAAACTGGCTCTCGGTCGCATTCAAGTCCACTCGCGTCCCCCTGGCATCGGTTGCCTTCCGGTCAGCTTCGTTGTTGAAGCCATAGTTCTAGGCCTTTTAAGAGCTTGGCAAGTCGTCCCGATGCAATCCGTGGCATCTCCGGGCCGGAAGTTGCCCGGGAGTAGCCCCGCGGCCCGAAAGTCATTAAGGATCGCTCCGCGTCTGGTGGTTCGCCGTTCGAGCACATAGATGCAGGGCTGCTCGTCGAAAGATCGGCGGCGTTTCCCGAGCTGAGGCTGGTTTCTTTTTTCATGAATGACATGAGCCCCAATCCGGTTTCTCCACCGGCCATTGCGTCGGCAGACGCACTCCATCCGAAGGAGCGGCGATCCCACCGCTTCGCCTGGATCGGGATGGCTGCGAGCATCCTGCTGTTCGGGGCTTCCCTCGTCGTGCTCTGGCACATTGTTTCGGAAATCGACACCAACGAACTCAAGGCGGCCTTCACGGCCGCCAGCTTCCGCCAGATCGGCTTGGCGGTGCTCTTTACCGCTGTCAGCTACGGTCTGCTGACCTGCTACGACGCCATCGCCTTGCGGCAGTTGAAGCTGCACATCCCGTATCGCACGACGGCACTCGCGTCGTTCACGAGCTATGCCGTCAGCTTCACCCTGGGGTTCCCGTTGCTGACGGCGGGAACGGTCCGCTATTGGATCTACGCCTCGAAGGGCGTCAGCGGGGCGCGGGTGGCGAGCCTCACGGTCATTGCCGGCGTGACCTTCTGGCTCGGCATGGCGCTGGTTCTGTCCTGGAGCATGATCAGGCAGGCGGACGACGTGGCCAGCCTCGTCTATACGAGCATCTGGCTCAATCAGTTCGTCGGCCTGTCCGCGGGCATTTTCGTGGTGGGCTATCTCGTCTGGGTTTCCATCAAGCGCCGGATGGTCAAGATTCAGGGCTGGAAACTCGAACTGCCGGGGTTCCGCCTCTCGATCGCACAGATCCTGATCGGAGCCGTCGATGTCTGCGCCGGAGCCGGGGTGCTCTTCGTCCTGCTGCCGGGCGGCCACAACATCAGCTTCGAAACGTTCGTGGCCGTCTATATCTTTGCCGTCATGCTGGGGGTGGCCAGTCATGCTCCGGGCGGGCTCGGCGTCTTCGAGGCCACGATCCTGCTGGCTCTCTCGAGCTATCCGCGGGAGCCGGTTCTCGGCGCCCTTCTGCTCTACCGGCTGTGCTACTACCTCGTCCCGTTCGTGGTGGCGCTGGCCCTGCTGGGGGCCTACGAGATCCGCAACCGGATGAAGATTTCGCGCGACGCCTTCAAGCCCGACGAGGAAGAAGCGCTCGCGGAATAACCGGCCCCTGGGCATCGTGGATGACACCGGCGGGCGTCTCCCCTAAATAGGGCGTGCCATTCCTTTCGGATCTTCAGCCTCCGATGAACGAACCAGACGACATGAGGGCGCAGGACGAGCCTGAGCGCGCCGGCTCCCCGGTCCGTCGTAGCGCCGTTCGCGGCGCCTTGGTCGCAAGCCTCGTGTTCGTTGCGCTCGCCGCGTTCCGAGGCCAGTGGGATGCTTGGTTGCTGGCAGCGGCCGTCGTTTCGATCTCCCTCGCGGCTACCGTCGGAGGTTCCAGACGGGGGCTTGGAGAAGGGCTTCTGGGAACCCGCAGTCGCCTCCAGTCGAGGGAGGCGCGGCGGACTGGCATCGCCGAGGCGCTTCTGGCCCATATCCCGGACCCGGTGATCCTCGTCGATCAGCGGGCGCTCGTGGTGGAGGCCAACGCGGCCGCCCGCGCGCTGCTGCCGGGCTTGAAGACCGAACATCCCTTGTCCTTCGCCCTGCGCAGTCCCGACGTGCTCGACGGCATCGACGAGGTCCTGGTTTCGGGCGCGCCGCTGCGGATCGAGTATTCGGAGCGGGTTCCGACGGAACGGACGTTCGAGGTCCATATCGGCCCGCTGAAGGGCGACTCATCCCAGATCGGGGTGCAGTCGGGCGTCGTCCTGTTCTTCCGCGACCAGACCTCGGCACGGCGCCTGGAAGCCATGCGCGCGGACTTCGTGGCCAATGCGAGCCATGAGTTGCGCACCCCCCTCGCGTCGCTTCTCGGCTTCATCGAGACCCTGCAGGGGCCGGCTCGGGACGATGCCCGCGCCCGGGAGAGGTTCCTCGACATCATGCGGGGGCAGGCGCACCGCATGAAGCGCCTGATCGACGACCTCCTGTCCCTGTCGCGCATCGAGATGCGGGCCCATGTCCTTCCCACGGAGGCGGTCGACCTCATGTCCATCGTCGCGCAGATGGTCGAAACCCTCACGCCCTTGGCGAGAGACCGGGGGGTAACGATCCAGGCGCGCCTTCCCGACCGCCCCGTGCCGGTGCTGGGAGACCGCGACGAACTCCTGCGCGTCATGGAGAACCTGATCGAGAACGCGGTGAAATACGGCGAGAGCGGCGGCAGGGTCGATGTCGAGTTGGCGCCCCTCCAGCCTTCGGGCGGCGAAGCGCGGCCGCAGGTGGTGCTCTCCGTCCGCGACTATGGACCGGGCATCGCGCCGGAGCATCTGCCACGCCTTACGGAGCGGTTCTACAGGGTCGATGTCGCGGAGAGCCGCGACAAGGGCGGCACGGGGCTCGGCCTCGCCATCGTCAAGCATATCATCAACCGCCACCGCGGAATCCTGGATATCTCGAGCGAACCCGGCCGCGGGGCTTGCTTCACGGTAACGATCCCGGAGGCGGTTCAGGGCGAGACAGCCGGTCCCCAATAAGCCGTTCTGTCAAAGACCGGAACCCGCGGTCAAGATTGCTTTCCCAGGCGTTGTCTTCGCGGCGTCGGGCGCCGCCCATCCAGCAGCCTCGGTCTAAGCTACGCTGATTGCTCGATTTATCGAGCTTCGCCGGCTGAACTTCATTCGCGTTGGTCACGTTGTCTTGAACGGGTGGCCGGATGCTGGCGGCGGGCGTTGTCACTGAACTGTCATCCAACTGTCGTAGACGAGACATCGGAAGATCCTAGCTGTCCCGGCGGCAACGGCATGTCCATCGATCGGTCTGCCTGCCACGCTTGTACAAACAGGGAGAAGTTTCGTGAAAATTCTGTCCTACGCCTTCGCGGCCGGCCTCGCCGTCGCCTCGTTTTCGACCGCTGCCAATGCTGCTGACATCACTGGCGCAGGCGCGACCTTTCCCTTCCCGGTCTATTCGAAATGGGCCGAGGCCTACAAGAAGGAGACGGGGAACGGCCTGAACTATCAGTCGATCGGCTCCGGTGGCGGAATCAAGCAGATCCAGGCCAAGACCGTCGATTTCGGCGCCACCGACGCCCCGATGAAGGGTGCCGATCTCGAGAAGAACGGCCTGTTCCAGTTCCCCACGGTGATGGGCGGCGTCGTTCCGGTCGTCAACGTCCAGGGCGTCGAATCCGGTCAGATCAAGCTGACGGGTGAAGTCCTGGCCGACATCTTCCGCGGCGAGATCGCCAAGTGGAACGATCCCAAGATCGCCCAGCTCAATCAGGGCGTGAAGCTCCCCGATGCGACGATCACTCCGGTCTACCGCTCCGACTCGTCGGGCACGACGAGCGTCTTCACGACCTACCTCTCGCAGGTCTCGAACGCCTGGGATTCGGAGTTCGGCGCCAACACCACCATCAGCTGGCCGGTCGGCCAGGGCGGCAAGGGCAACGAGGGCGTTGCCGCGACCGTGAAGCAGGTCCCGAACTCGATCGGCTATGTCGAGTACGCCTATGCCAAGCAGAACAACATTCCCTACGCTCTCGTCCAGAACAAGGACGGCCAGTATCCCAAGCCGGAAGACAAGTCCTTCCAGGCTGCTGCCGCCAATGCCAACTGGTCGGCTGCTCCGGGCTTCGGCATCTCCCTGACCAACCAGTCCGGCGCCGATGCTTGGCCGATCACTGCCCCGACCTTCATCCTGGTCTACAAGAACCCGGAGAAGCCTGAGCAGACCGCCGAGGTTCTGAAGTTCTTCGATTGGGCCTATAAGAACGGCGACAAGCTGGCTGCCGATCTCGACTACGTTCCGCTCCCCGACAACGTCGTGGGCCAGGTGCGCGATGCCTGGGCGAAGGAAATCAAGAACAAGTCGGGTGAGCCGGTCTACAAGATGTAATCGACCGACCGGTCAACAAGGATAGTGAGGAGCGGCGGATGACTGCTGTGTCTGATCAACTCGTCGCATCAAACGTGCAGATCGCCCGCCGCTCCTCCCACCACACTTCGGACCGTGTCTTCCGTTGGGCAAGCTACGGTTCGGCTCTGCTGGTCCTCGTCGTCCTCGCCGGCATCATCGGCTCCATGATCTACGGCGGCTGGCCGGCCTTCAGCGAATTCGGCTTCGGCTTCCTGACCTCGAGCGTCTGGAATGTCGGGCGGGACCAATACGGGGCCTGGGTCGCCATCGCCGGCACCCTTACCTCGGCTCTCATCGCCCTCGTGATCGGCGTGCCGATTTCCATCGGCATCGCCATCTTCCTCACCCAGCTCTGCCCATCCTGGCTGAGGCGGCCGGTCTCGACCACCATCGAGCTCCTGGCGGCGGTTCCGAGCATCATCTACGGCATGTGGGGCCTGTTCGTCTTCGCCCCGCTCTTCGCCCAGTTCGTCCAGATCCCGGTTTCCAACCTGGTCGAAGGGCTGCCCTTCTTCGGCACGGTCCTTTACGCCCGCGTCCCCTCGGGCGTCGGCGTGCTGACGGCGGGCATCATCCTCGCCATCATGATCATTCCGTTCATCGCCTCGATCACGCGCGACATCCTCGACCAGATCCCGACGATGCTGCGCGAGAGCGCCTATGGGGTGGGCTGCACCACCTGGGAGGTGGTCCGCTACGTCCTCCTCCCGCAGGCCGGCGTCAGCATCATCGGGGCCATCATGCTGGGGCTGGGGCGCGCCCTGGGCGAGACGATGGCCGTGACCTTCGTGATCGGCAATGCCAACCGCCTGTCCCTGTCGCTCTTCGATCCGGGTTCGACCATCGCATCCCGCATCGCCAACGAATTCAACGAGGCATCGGGCCTGCATCTCAATGCGCTGCTGGCGCTCGGATGCATCCTGTTCCTGGTGACCTTCACCGTTCTTGCCCTGGCGCGGTTCCTGATTTCCCGCGTCAAGGTCCATTGAGGAGGCTCGATCATGGATGCCACACCTCACCAGGTTTCGGCTGCGGCAGCTCCCGCCTGGGGGCGCGTCCGGCGCAGCCGGCAGACGGCGGACCGGGCCCTCAAGGTGATCAGCACGGTCTTCACCCTGCTCGGGATCGCGGTGCTGGGCTGGATCCTCGTGATGCTCATCGTCGAAGGCACCCGCGGCCTCTCCCTTGCAGTCTTCACCGAGACGACTCCGGGGCCGGGCACGGAAGGCGGCGGCATCGCCAACGCCATCGTCGGAAGCCTGGTTCTCACGTTCCTCGGCATCGTCGTCGCCACGCCCATCGGTGTCCTGGCCGGGACGTATCTCGCCGAATATGGCCGCGGCTCCAAGCTCGCCAGCGTGATCCGCTTCGTGAACGACATTCTGCTCGCCGCTCCGTCGATTCTCATCGGTCTCTTCGTCTACACCCTCATGGTGCAGCCCATGGGCGGGTATTCCGGCTGGGCCGGTGGCGTTGCGCTGGCGATCATCGCCATCCCCGTCATCGTGCGCACGACGGAGGACATGCTGCGCATCGTGCCGGGCTCCCTGCGCGAAGCGGGTGCGGCGCTCGGCGCGCCGATGTCGAAGGTGATCATACAGATCTCCTGGCGTGCGGCCCGGTCCGGCATGGTGACCGGCATCCTGCTCGCGACGGCGCGCATCGCAGGTGAAACGGCGCCGCTTCTCTTCACCGCCCTGAACAATAATTTCTGGTTCAGCCCGGACCTGATGGGCGGCGTCTCCAACCTGCCGGTCACGATCTACCAGTTCGCGCTCGCTCCTTACGAGAACTGGCGTGAACTCGCCTGGGCCGGCGCTCTCATCATTACCGTGTCGATCCTGGCGCTCTCCGTGGTGGCGCGCCTGCTCTTCAGGAAGGAACAAGCTCGATGAGCCAGATTTCCGTCTCCGCAGGCGGCGCCCTCGGAAATGCGCGCGTCGCCGATGCAAGCGCTCCCGCCCGCATCGCGGTTCGCGCGCTCAACTTCTACTACGGCGATTTCCACAGCCTGAAGAACATCTCCATGGATTTCTTCGACCGACAGGTCACGGCCCTGATCGGCCCCTCCGGCTGCGGGAAATCCACGCTGCTTCGCACCTTCAACCGCATCTACAGCCTCTATCCGGAGCAGCGGGCCGAAGGCGAGATCCTGCTCGACGGGCAGAACATCCTCTCGTCCTCGGTCGACGTGAACGAGTTGCGGGCGCGGGTGGGCATGGTGTTCCAGAAGCCTACGCCGTTTCCCATGTCGATCTACGACAATATCGCATTCGGCATCAGGCTCTATGAGAAGCTGCCCAAATCCGAACTCGACGGCCGCATCGAGGAGGCTCTTCGCAAGGCCGCCCTTTGGGACGAGGTGAAGGACAAGCTGCGCCAGTCGGGCATGGGTCTCTCCGGCGGCCAGCAGCAGCGTCTGTGCATCGCGCGCACCATCGCCCAGAAGCCCGAGGTGATCCTGCTCGACGAACCGACTTCGGCTCTCGACCCCATTTCGACCGGCAAGATCGAAGAACTGATCGAGCAGTTGCGCTCCGAGTTCACTATCGTGATCGTCACGCACAACATGCAGCAGGCGGCGCGTATCTCTCAGTTCACGGCGTTCATGTATCTTGGCGAGCTGGTCGAGTTCGGGCCGACGAACAAGATGTTCATGAACCCGAGCAAGAAACAGACCCAGGATTACATTACGGGCCGCTTCGGTTGACCGAGGCGCTTCAAGGGAGGCTTTCCATGGCGGAGCATATCGTCAGCTCCTACGACAACGACCTGCAGGGTCTCCGGCGACGGATCACCGAGATGGGCGGCATCGCCGAGAA
This sequence comes from Microvirga sp. GCM10011540, assembly GCF_042650665.1. NCBI lineage: Bacteria > Pseudomonadati > Pseudomonadota > Alphaproteobacteria > Hyphomicrobiales > Methylobacteriaceae > Microvirga > Microvirga sp. GCM10011540. The sequence continues at coordinate 85,731 of NZ_JBHSBQ010000038.1, forward strand.
GATGCTCGTCGACTCCATCGCCGCCCTGGTCCGTCACGACAAGGGCTTGGCCCAGAGCGTCATCACATCCGACAGCCGCCTCGACGTGCTGCAGCGCGAGGTGGAGGAAAGCGCCATCCTGACCATCGCGCGGCGCCAACCGCTGGCGGTCGATCTGCGCGAGACCATTTCGGCGATCCGCGTTTCGGGCGACGTCGAGCGCATCGGCGATCTGGCGAAGAACATCGCAAAGCGGGCGCTCGCCATCGGCGAGGAGTTCCAGCCGCAGAAGATCGTGCTGGGCCTGCAGCACATGAGTGATCTCGTCCTGGGACAGCTGAAGGATGTTCTCGACGCCTATGCGCAGCAGGACACGGTGCGGGCCGTCGACGTGTGGCGGCGCGACGGAGCCATCGACGCGCTCTACACGTCGCTCTTCCGCGAGCTCCTGACCTACATGATGGAGGATCCGCGCAACATCTCGTTCTGCACGCATCTCCTGTTCTGCGCCAAGAACATCGAGCGCATCGGCGACCACACCACCAACATCGCGGAGACGGTGCATTACCTCGTGCTCGGTGAGAATCTGGCGATCGACCGGCCCAAGAACGACCGTTCGATCGATGCTGCGGTCAATGTTGGAGCCTGAGGATGGGGCCTCGTGTTCTGATCGTCGAGGATGAGGAGCCCCTCACGCTCCTGTTGCGATACAACCTGGAGGCGGAAGGTTACGAGGTCGACTCCGTCGCGCGGGGCGACGAGGCGGAAATCCGCCTGCGCGAGCAGGTGCCGGACATCGTGCTTCTCGACTGGATGCTGCCGGGCCTCTCCGGAATAGAACTGTGCCGGCGCATCCGCGTCCGCCCCGAGACGGAGCGTCTCCCGGTCATCATGCTCACCGCCCGTGGCGAGGAAGGAGACCGCATCCGCGGTCTTTCCACGGGAGCGGACGACTACATCGTCAAGCCGTTCTCCGTGCCGGAACTCCTCGCCCGCGTCCGGGCGCTCCTGCGTCGCACCAAGCCGGCGCATATCGCAACCGTCCTGACGGCCGGCGACATGGAACTCGACCGCGAGACCCACCGCGTCCGGCGCAACGGCAAGGAGCTCCACCTCGGCCCGACGGAGTTTCGCCTGCTGGAATTCCTGATGCAGAGCCCGGGGCGGGTCTTCAGCCGTGAGCACCTGCTCAATGCGGTCTGGGGTCACGACGTCTATATCGACGAGCGCACCGTCGACGTGCATGTCGGGCGCTTGCGCAAGGCGATCAATCTGCCTCGGCAGCCCGATCCGATCCGAACCGTGCGCGGCGCCGGCTATTCCTTCGACGAGACATTCGCCCGCTCCGAACCGCCTCAGAACGTCAGCGCCTGAACGGGGCAATCTCAAACATATAAGGCCGCGTGAGCATTCTCACGCGGCCTCTTGTTTTTATCGGTTCGGTCCTGGTCCTCGTCGCGCCTCAGGCGCGGGCGAGCTTGCGTTCACGCTTGCGGTCGGTCACCGGCTGGTAGGCGATCCGGGCGTGGTGTGTGCAGTAGGGCAGGCCCGTGATGGAGCGGGCGCCGCAGAAGCGAAATTCCGGCTTGGTCGGATCGCCCATGGGCCAGCGGCACATGGACTCGCGCAGGTCCATGATCGTCACGCGTTCGGACATGGGGATGGCCACGTCGTCTCCGGCGAGGATTTCGGGCTCCTCCTCGATCAGCGGAGGCTGCGGGAGGGGGGCCACCACCACGTTGCTGCGATCGGGAGGTGCGATCGGAGCAGGCGCGCTGGGCGCGCGAGCGGCCTTGCGCGGACGCTGGGCGGTCGACGCGGCCTTGTCCTTGGCGCGCCCCGACAGGCCGAGGCGGTGAACCTTGCCGATCACCGCATTGCGGGTCACGTTTCCGAGTTCTGCCGCGATTTGGCTCGCACTCAAGCCGTCGGACCAGAGCTTCTTCAGAAGCTCGACCCTCTCATCCGTCCAAGTAACGCCCGCATCTATCATTTCTTTTCCCGCCTCCATCGGGGCCGTCCGGTTCAGGGCCGAATCCGTTATGCATCGCGGACAGAGTTTTTGTGTCCGACCGCGTTGCTGGGATCGCTCCTGAGGGTGAAAACCGCCGCACGAAACGTCGTATTCGACGGCTCTGAAGTTACTAGATGGGTGGACTCGGGCGCAAGAGTCCCCGAACAGGCCCTGTCGTTTTCCCCAGGGAACTCACCCCGGGGCCGTTTCCCGCGTGATGTCTCGCATCATTTCTCTTGAATTGACAGGGTCTTCGGCCTCGTTAGAATCCGTTCCCGTGCCGCCCCGCTTGGGCGGCGCTTTCTTTTTCCGGGCCCCAGGGTGCGACCTTGGGTCCCTCAAGGCGGAGACGACCCCGTGACATCGCCATTGCTGCAAACCTATGCACGCGCCGATATTTCCTTCGAGAAGGGGGAGGGCCCCTGGCTTTTCGGCCGAGATGGCGAGCGATATCTGGATTTCGGGGCCGGCATCGCCGTCAATGCCCTCGGCCATGCCCATCCCCATCTGGTGAGGGCCCTGACCGAGCAGGCCTCCAAGCTCTGGCACACCTCGAATCTCTATCAGATCCCCGAGGGCGAGCGGCTGGCTAAGCGCCTGGTGGAAAACACTTTTGCCGACGTGGTCTTCTTCTCCAACTCGGGGGCCGAGGCCAACGAGGCGGCCATCAAGATGGCTAGGAAGCACCATGCCTCCAAGGGGCATCCCGAGCGCTTCCGCATCGTCACCTTCGAGGGCGCCTTCCATGGCCGGACCCTCGCCACCATCGCGGCAGGCGGCCAGGCCAAGTATCTGGAGGGCTTCGGCCCGAAGGTGGAGGGCTTCGATCAGGTGCCCTTCGACGACCTCGAGGCGCTGAAGGCCGCCATCGGGCCCGAGACGGCCGCTCTCATGATCGAGCCGATCCAGGGCGAGGGCGGCATCCGGCCGGTCCCGAACGCATTCCTGCGGGAGCTGCGCAATCTGTGCGACGCCAACGGCCTTCTTTTGATCTTCGACGAGATCCAGACCGGCGTCGGCCGCACGGGCAAGCTTTTCGCCTATGAGTGGACCGGGGTGACCCCCGACATCATGACCGTCGCCAAGGGCATCGGCGGAGGCTTCCCCATGGGCGCCTGCCTCGCCACGGCCGAGGCTGCGAGCGGCATGACCGTGGGTTCCCACGGAACCACCTTCGGCGGCAATCCCCTGGCCATGGCCGTCGGGAACGCGGTGCTGGACGTGATCCTGGAGCCGGGCTTCCTGGAGAGGGTGGAGCACATGGGCCTTCTGCTCAGGCAGCGCTTGGCCGAGCTCAAGGACCGTCACCCGGCCGTCATTGCCGAGGTGCGGGGCTCGGGCCTCATGATGGGGCTGCGCACCCATGTGCCGAACACCGATTTCATTGCCGCCGCGCGCGCCCAGAAAATCATCCTGATCGCGGCGGGCGACAACGTCACCCGTCTCCTGCCGCCGCTGATCGTCAACGATGCCGACGTCGCGGAGGCGATGAACCGTCTCGATGCGGCCTGCGCAGCCATCGAGGCCGATCTGAAAGCCACCGCTCAGCGGGGAGCCGCCGAATGAAGACCCGTCACTTTCTCGATCTCAGCGACCTCTCCGGTGCGGAGATCCGCCACGTCCTGAACGTCGGAGCCGCAATCAAGGGCCGCCGCCGCCGGGGCGAGCGGGCCAAGGACCGTCCCCTCGAGGGCAAGGTCCTGGCCATGGTCTTCGACAAGCCCTCCACCCGCACGCGCGTGTCGTTCGACGTGGGCATGCGGGAGCTCGGCGGCGAAACGCTGATGCTCACGGGCAAGGAGATGCAGCTCGGCCGCGGCGAGACCATCGCCGATACGGCCCGGGTCCTCTCCCGTTACGTCGACGCCATCATGATCCGCACCCTGGACCATGCGATGGTGACGGAGCTGGCCGAGCACGCCTCGATCCCGGTCATCAACGGCCTCACCAAGATGACCCATCCCTGCCAGATCATGGCGGACGTGATGACTTTCGAGGAGCATCGCGGCTCGATCGAGGGCCGGACGATCGCCTGGACGGGCGATGCCAACAACGTCCTGGCATCCTGGGTTCACGCCGCGGCCCGGCTCAATTTCACCCTGAAGATCGCCTCGCCGCCGGAACTCGCTCCCCGCCCAGAGCTTTTGCAATGGGCGAGGAAAGAAGGAGCGGAGATCGTCGTGACGACCGATGCCTTTGAAGCCGCGGAAGGAGCCCATGCGGTCGTGACCGATTGCTGGGTCTCCATGGGCGACGAGGACGAATTCCGCCGCCACAACCTTCTCAAGCCCTATCAGGTGAACAGCAAGCTCATGGGCGTGGCCCAGAAAGACGCTCTGTTCATGCATTGCCTCCCGGCCCATCGCGGCGAGGAGGTGACGGACGAAATCATGGACGGCCCGCAATCGGTCGTCTTCGATGAGGCCGAGAACCGGCTTCACGCACAGAAAGGCATCCTGGCGTGGTGCCTGGGAGCAGCAGAGGCATGACTTCAGCCCCGTTCGAAGGCCAAGACGACGTCGTTCTGCCCTTCGCGGTCGAACCTCTCGACGTGCGCGGGCGTATCGTCCGTCTCGGCGCTTCGGTCGACACCATCCTGAGCCGTCACGCTTATCCGGCCGCCGTCTCCCGCGTTCTCGGAGAGGCCGCGGCCCTGACGGTTCTTCTGGGCTCGTCGCTCAAGTTCGAGGGCCGGTTCCAGCTTCAGACCAAGACGGACGGGCCGATCGAGATGATCGTGGTCGATTTCGACGCGCCCGATCGCCTGCGTGCAATGGCGCGCTTCGACAAGGAGAAGCTCGACGCCCTCGGTACGGGAACGCTGAAGACCGGCGATCTGGTGGGTTCGGGCTATCTTGCGATGACCATCGACCAGGGCAGCGACCGCAGCCGCTATCAGGGCGTCGTCGCGCTCGAGGGACAGGATTTCCAGGAAGCGGCGCATCAGTATTTCCGTCAGTCCGAGCAGATCCCGACCCAGGTCCGGCTCGCGGTCGCCGAGCAGTTCGAGGACGGACGGCACACCTACCGGGCGGGCGGGCTGATGATCCAGTTCCTGCCCTCGTCTCCGGACAGGCTGCGGCAGGCCGACCTCGATCCGGGCGACATTCCGGAAGGGCATCCGTCCCACGATCTCGTGGCGCCGTCGGAGGACGATGCCTGGCTCGAGGCGAAGTCGCTCATGGCGACGGTCGAGGATCACGAACTGGTCGATCCCGCGGTATCGAGCGAACGTCTGCTCTATCGCCTCTTCCACGAGCGCGGCGTGCGGGTTTTCGAAGGGCTGAGCGTGCACGAGGAGTGCCGCTGCTCCAGGACCCGCATCATGTCCATGATGCGCCGGTTCTCGGCGGAGGATCGCCGCGACATGGTCGGCGACAATGGCCGCATCGGGATTACCTGCGAGTTCTGCTCGGAGTTCTACGATCTCGATCCCGCCGACGTGGAGGCCGAGATCGCGAAGGCCGAGGAATCGGCCTAAGAATTCGCGCAGGTGGCGGCGAGGCGGCGCATGAAGGCGGCGCCCGCCTCGAGCTGCTCCAGCGTAATGTACTCGTCCGGCTGGTGCGCCTGGTTGATCGATCCGGGCCCGCACACCACCGTGGGAATTCCGGCGGCCTGGTAATGTCCGGCCTCCGTGCCGAAAGGCACGGTCTCGGTCTGGTTGCGGCCCGCGAGCCGCAGGACCAGAGTTTCCGCCGCGGAGCCAGGCTCGGGCGCGAGGCCCGGCACGGCGACTTCCAGATGGGTTTCGACACGGCCGAAATCGCCGAAGCGGTTGAGGCGCTTGAGGGCGACCTCCTGCACGAAGCGGTCGAGCCGGTTCGGGATCTCCTGCGGATCGAGGCTCGGCAGGCCCCTGAACTCCCAGTGGAACGAGCAGGACTTCGCCATGATGTTCCGCGCGGTTCCGCCATGGATGGTGCCGACATGCACGGTGGAGTAGGGCGGGTCGAAGCGGCCGCTCGGATCGCCGCGCTCCATCATCTCGTCCGCAATGCGGTTCAGTTCGCCGATCAGCTCCGCCGCCGTCATCACGGCGCTCGCGCCGAGATACGGCTTCGACGAATGGGCCTCGAAACCGTGCACGGTCGTGGTGAAGGTGACGACGCTCTTGTGCGCGTCCACCACCTCGAGGCTCGTCGGCTCGCCGACGATGGCGGCCTTCGGCATGGGCAGGTCTTGCCCGAGGCGGCGGATCCCCTCGACCACGCCCAGGCAGGTCGTCTCCTCGTCGTAGGAGAGCATGATGTTGATCGGCGTCTTCAGGCCCGCCGCCTGGAATTCGGGGACCAGCGCCAGGGCCAGCGCATCGAAGCCCTTCATGTCCACCGCGCCGCGCCCATAGGCGCGCCCGTTCTCCACGCGCAGCGTGAAGGGGTCGGTGGTCCAGGCCTGTCCCGTGACCGGCACCACGTCCGTGTGTCCCGACAGGACGATGCCGCTGCGGTCCTGAGGCCCGACGGTGGCATAGATCGCGGCCTTGTCGCCGGCCTCGTTGGGCAGGCGGACATAGGGCACGTTCCAGCTCTGGAGATAGCTCTCGACGAACTCGACGAGGGGAAGGTTCGAGTTCGACGTCACGGTGTCGAACGACACGAGCTTCGCCAGCATTTCGAGCGGCGTCAGCCGCTGACCTTGGACAGACATTCGGACCTCAATGAAGGATGCGTTTCGCTTGCGGGACGTCGAGGGAGAAGGCGGGGATTTCGGCTTCGAAGGTTTCGCCGTCCGCCGTCTCCATGATGTAGCTGCCCTGCATGGTGCCGTTGGGCGTCGGGAGAGGGCAGCCGCTCGTGTAGCTGTAGCTTTCGCCCGGACCCAGGACGGGCTGTTCGCCGACGACGCCCGCGCCGCGGACCTCCTGCACCTGTCCGTGGGCATCGACGATCTTCCAGTAGCGGGCCTTGAGCTGCACCCGGTGCAGGCCCGTATTGATGATCTCGACCGTGTAGGCGAAGAAATAGCGGCCATCGTCGGGGGACGATTCCTCGGGCATGTAGCGAGGCGTCACCGTCACGCTGATGCCGCGGGTTACAGCCTGATACATCGTGCTCCCTTTTGAGAACGGCGCTGGAAGAGGGCGTCAAGGCCGTGGTAAGGCCGCCATGGAGCCTCGTCAATCGGAGGCATCGGGAGAACCATCATGCTTGATGGATTGGCGCGGCGCCTGATCGACCCGCCCCTGGATCGCGCAGGGCGGAGCCTCGCAGGAGCAGGCGTCTCGGCCAACGCCGTGACGATGCTGGGCCTGGTCACGGGTCTTGCCGCCGCCTTGATGATCGCGCTGCGCTTCGATGGGGCGGCGCTGGTCCTGTTCGCGGTCAACCGGGTGCTCGACGGTCTCGATGGCGCCGTTGCCCGCTCGTCCGAGCGGACGGACCGGGGCGGCCTGCTCGACATCGTCTTCGACTTCACGGTCTATGGAGCCGTGCCGCTCGCCTTCGCCCTGCGGGAGCCGGATACGTTCGCGGTGCCGGCGGCGGTCCTCCTGATGTCGTTCTATGTGAACGGGGCCAGTTTCCTCGCCTTCGCGGCCATTGCGGCCAAGCGGGGTCTCGACACGCAGACGCGGGGGATCAAGTCGATCTACTTCTCGGCCGGTCTCATGGAGGGGACGGAAACGATCCTGTTCTTCCTCGCCATGATCCTCGTTCCCGCCTGGTTCCCCATCCTGGCCTATGCCTTTGCCGGCTTGACCTTCATGAGCGCCCTGGCCCGGATCGTGCTGGCCTGGTACGCCTTCCGGGACGAGGAGGAGGACGATGACGGAAGTTCTTGAGAATTCCGTAACATCTCTTAGAGATATTGCCTCGCTTGAACCTTGAAGAGGGCAGGGGCCCGTCGGAAGAACATATGGTTGCGTTGAGGGACGGGATCCAATCGGCTGATGCCATCATGCAGCTTGCGGAAGCGGGCGTGATCAGGCCGGAGACGCCTTTCGCCTCCGATCAGGTTCAGCCTGCGAGCCTCGACCTGCGGCTCGGGCGACGGGCTTACCGGGTTCGGGCGAGCTTCTTGCCCGGTCGCAACCACACGGTGCGGGACCGCCTTGCCCAGCTGAGCTTCCACGAGATCGACCTCGGCATCGGCGCCATCCTCGAGACGGGCAGCGTTTATATCGCCGAGTTGCAGGAGGGCCTTGCCTTGCCGGCTGACCTGTCCGCCGCGGCAAACCCGAAGAGCTCGACCGGCCGGATCGACGTCTTCACCCGGGTCATCACGGACCGGAGCCAGGAATTCGACACGATCGGAGCGGGCTACAGCGGTCCGCTTTACGCCGAAATCTCCCCCCGCACCTTTCCGGTCCTCGTCCGGACGGGCACGCGCCTGTCGCAGCTGCGCGTGCGAAAAGGGGCGGTGCGCCTCTCGGACGCCGAGCTCCATGCGCTGCACGAGCGGGAGAGGGTGGTCACCTCCGCCGAGCCCTCGATCCAGGACGGCGTGGCCGTCAGCGTGGATCTGGCGGGCTTCGGCTCCGACAATCTCATCGGCTACCGGGCCAAGCGGCATACGGGTCTCGTCGATGTGGACAAGCCCGGATCGTGCAGGATCGCGGATTTCTGGGAGCCGCTCTATGCCGACGCGAGCCAGACCCTGATCCTCGATCCCGGCCAGTTCTACATTCTCGCCTCCAAGGAGGCGGTGCATGTGCCGCCCGACTATGCGGCCGAGATGGTGCCCTTCGACCCCCTGGTCGGTGAGTTCCGGGTGCACTACGCTGGCTTCTTCGATCCCGGTTTCGGCCATGCGGGTGCGGGAGGCGAGGGTGCCCGCGCCGTGCTCGAGGTGCGCTCCCGCGACGTGCCCTTCATTCTGGAGCACGGCCAGATCGTCGGCCGTCTCGTCTATGAGCGGATGGCCGAGCGGCCAGCCGTTCTCTACGGCGCCGGGGCGGGTTCGAACTACCAGGCCCAGGGCCTGAAGCTGTCCAAGCACTTCCGGTAGGGCCGCGGCCGAAGCGGCGGCCGATATCCCGTCTCCTACTCCCCGGGAGCGGATTGCCGGTCGAGGAGATTGCGCTCCACCGTCTGCAGGTGGGCGCGCATCGCGGCGGCTGCGCCGTTCATGTCCCGGTTCGCGATCGCGTCGACAATGGCATCGTGCTCGGCGAAGCTGTGGTGGTCGGGGCGCGGCTTCACCGGGGTGGAGCGCAGGCGGCCCCAGGTGACGGCCCGGCGCAGCGCATTCAGAGTGTCGAAAATCCCCAGAAGCGGGGTGTTCTGCGCCGCCTCCGCGATGGTGCGGTGAAGGCGGTTGTCCCAGTTCTCGTACTGCCGCCACGTGGCAGCCTCGCGGGTGCGGGCCTGGCAGGTCCGCATCTCGGCGATATGCATGGGCGTCGCCGTGAGCGCGGCGGCGCGCGCGATCTCCGGCTCGATGATCAGGCGCGCCCGCATGACCTCGGCAGGGTTGGTTCTCTTCGCCAGGGCTGTCAGATCCGCAAAGGTGTCGATGGGCCGGCTGCCGACGAAGGTGCCTTTGCCCACGTGGCGCCAGATCTGCCCCTCGGCTTCGAGCGTGCCCAGCGCCTTGCGCAGTTCCGTCCGGGAGACGCCGAGGGCCTCCGACAGGTCCCGCTCAGGCGGCAGGCGCCCGTCCTCGGGCAGCTCCGCCTGCGCCAGATAGGCCCGCAGCTGCGTGACGGTGCCCCGCTCGGAGCCTGCTTCGCTGATCAACGTCATCCCAATAATCCAAACCAATACTGAATTGGTTGGAGATATGAAACACTGTGCAACGGTCGTCAAGGCCATTTCTTGTTGACACGCCTTCCACCCCAATTGTAACCATTATGTCATTGGTTGCGAATAACGCGGCCATCGAGAAGGTGGAACAACCGCCTGGGGCTTAGGGAGATGGAAATGTTCAAAGGATTCTCAGGTCTGAAGACAGGGGCTGCGGCGCTGGTCGTGAGCGCCGCGCTCATCGCCTCGGCCGAGGCCAAGGTCCGGGTTGCGTTCGGCGATATCGCCAGCGTTGAATCGCTGCATCTGCTGACGGCCCTGGAGCGTGCCAAGGAAAAGGGCGTCGATATCGAAATCACCTACCTGAAGTCGGAGGACATTGCGGCCCAGGCGGTCGTCAGTGGCCAGGCGGATATCGGCGTCGGAGGTCCTTATGCCCTGGTGCAGAAGGTCAAGGCGCCGGTCCGGATGTTCCTCCAGCTCTCGACGCTGCGGTTCTATCCGGCGGTGAACGGGGAATTCTACAAGACCTGGAAGGATCTCGACGGCCAGGAAATCGCCGTGCACTCCCGCGGCTCGGGCACCGAGGCCATCATGAAGCTGATGGAGGACCGCCAGGGCATCAAGTTCTCCAAGATCAGCTACATCCCGGGCTCCGAGGTGCGCACGGGCGCTCTTCTGCAGGGCAACGTCAAGGCGACCATCGTCGATGCCGCCGGCCGCCGCCTCCTCGAGACGCAGGCCCCCGGCAAGTTCGTCATTCTGCCCCTGGAGGGCGTGAACGCCACCGACGAAGCTCTGTTCGCGAACCAGACCTTCCTTGAAAAGAATGCCGAAGACGTCGACAAGATCGTCGAGTCGATCCTCACCACCTGGCGCGAGGTCACCGCCAATCCGGCGGTCGTCACCGAATGGCGGGCCAAGTACAAGCTTCTGCCCGACCTTCCGGCCTCCCAGGTCGAGGAGATCGTCCCGTACTTCACGGAGCTGGCGAAGGGCAAGGCGTTCCCGCTCAATGGCGGCGGCGCGGCTGCGGCCAAGGACGACTTCGCCTTCTACACCCTGTCCGGCCAGCTCACGGGCGATCCCTCCAGCCTGAAGGTGGAGAATTTCTGGGACACCCGCTCGCTCGACCGCGTCCTGTCCAAAGTCGGAACCATGTGAGGTGGGCGGTATGATGGCCTCCTCCCACGTGAACGGCCCCGTGCGGGCCGTCCATTCGCCGGCCGGCTGGGGCCTCGGCCTCGGCCGGCTGTTCGCCCGGTACCCCGCGATCTCGCGGATCCTGTCCCTGGGCCTGTTCTTCCTCGTGTGGGAAATCGCCGGGCGCGTGCCGATCAGCTATGCGTTCCCGACCTTTCTCGAAACCTTCTATGCCTTCGCGACGATGATCGCGGACGGCAGCCTGATCTCGGCCTACGGTTCGACCCTGCAGCCGCTGATCATCGGGATCGCCATCTCAGGGACCGTCGGAGTGGTGCTCGGGACCGTGATGGGATTGTCGCGGATGGCCGAGTGGCTTGTGGCGCCCTTGTTCATCGTCCTTCAATCCGCGCCCATGGCGGCGCTCATTCCGCTGATCACCTTCGTCTACGGCATCGGGCTCGCGGCCAAGACCCTCGCCGTCATCATGCTCGCCCTGCCGGTGATCGTGCTGAACGGCTACAAGGCGGTGCGCAACGCCAATCCCTCATTGGTTGCGATGTGCTACTCCTTCCAGGGCACGCGGCTCCAGCAGATCACCAAGGTCATTATTCCCGATGCGAGCCCGGTGATCTTCGCGGGCCTCCGACTCGGCCTCGCCGCCGGCTTCATCGGCGTCATCCTGGCGGAACTGCTCATCACGCCGACCGGAATCGGCGATCTCATCACCTATCATCGTTCCGTGGCGAACTACGCTGAGATGTATGCCGCCGTGGTCTCCATCATCCTGGTCTCGACCGTGACGCTCGCAGCCCTCGAGGCTTTCGAGATCCGCGTCCTGCGTCCCGAAAAGAGGAGGGGCTGACATGTCGATCCCCGCTGCCGTCGCTCATGTGGAACAGAGCGCAACCACCGACGCCGTCGTCGAAGTCCGCGGCATCTGCAAGAAATACGGAGAGGTCGAGGCCCTTCGCAACATCGATCTCGACTTTCCCCGCGGCAAGCTGACGACGCTCCTGGGGCCCTCCGGGTGCGGAAAGACGACGCTGCTCAAGATCATCGCGGGCCTCATCGAGCCGACTTCGGGCGAGGTGCGCGTGAGCGGGCGCCCCGTCTCGGGCCCCGGCCCCGAGCGGGCCTTCGTGTTCCAGGACTTCGCGCTGATGCCCTGGGCCACGGTGATGCGCAACGTCGCCTTCGGCCTCGAGCTGAAGGGGATGGGCAAGGCCGAGCGCCAGGCCATCGCCAGCAAGTACATCGCCGAGGTCGGGCTGTCCGGCTTCGAGGACAAGTACCCCCACGAGCTCTCCGGCGGCATGCGCCAGCGCGTGGGGCTGGCCCGGGCCTTCGCGGTGAATGCGGAGGTGCTGCTCCTCGACGAGCCGTTCTCGGCGGTGGACGAGCAGAACCGGCGCAAGTTCCAGGAGGATCTGCTGCGGCTCGTCGAGAAGGAGCGCAAGACCTTCATCTTCGTCACGCACAGCATCGAGGAAGCCGTCTACGTGTCCGACCGGATCGTGCTGCTCTCGCGGCGGCCCGGGCGGGTCTCGCAGATCATCGAGCCGAAGATCGACCGCACGGCCTCCCCCGATGCCATCCGCCGCGACCAGGGCTATCTCGATACGGTCGAGGAGATCTGGCAGGGCCTCAAGCACTACGTGGATTGAGGAGGCTGCCATGACAATCTACGGCTATCGGGTGCCCATGATGGCATCCCTCATCGTCTGGTGCCTGATCTGGGAACTGGTCGGACAATCCGGCGTGATGTTCCTGATCCCGCCTCTGTCGAGCATCCTGGCGTCCGCCGTGACGATGGTGCAGACCCAGACCTGGCAGGCGGCGGCGCTGATCACGCTGCACAGCTTCGTGATCGGCATGGCGCTCGCCATCCTGGTCGGCGTCACGCTCGGCGTCCTTATGGGCCGCCTCAAGGCGGTGGACGACCTCTTCGGGATCTGGGTCAACATCTTCGTGAGCGCTCCGCTCTCGGCCCTGGTCCCGGTGTTGATGATCCTGTTCGGCATGGGAGAGACGACGGTCATCGTCACCGTCTTCCTCTTCGCGGTATGGATCATCGTTCTGGACACGCGAGCCGGCATCCGTCACGTGCCGACTTCGCTCATCGAGATGGGACGCAGCTACGGCGCCTCTCCCTTCGCTCTTTACAGCAAGATCGTTCTCCTCGCGGCGCTTCCGGAGATCCTGGCAGGGATTCGACTGGGGCTGGTCCGCGGCGTAAAGGGTGTGGTGATCGGCCAGCTTCTGGTATCGATCATCGGATATGGCGAACTGTTCGAGCTTTATTCGCGCAGCTTCGACATGGAGAACTTCTGGGCCTTGACGATCATCCTCTTCGCTGCGGCGATGCTGATGTCGGCAGCCATCGAACACATCGAGAAAAAAGTCGAATACTACGCAGGAGTAAGATGATGAATGCGCCACTCTCCATGGCAGGCTACGTCGTACAGCCGCTGCCGATCCCGACGCTGCCGGTGAGGAACAGCGACAAGCTGTTCCCCGTCCACCGCATTTATTGCGTGGGCCGCAACTACGCCGAACACGCGATCGAGATGGGGCACGACCCCTCGAAGGAGCCCCCGTTCTTCTTCCAGAAGAACCCCGACAACATCGTGACCGACGGCAACTTCCCCTATCCGCCCCAGACCTCGGACGTGCACTACGAGATCGAGATGATCGTCGCGCTGGGCAAGGGCGGCAAGGACATCCCGGTGGAGCAGGCTCTCGATCATGTCTTCGGTTATGGCGTGGGGCTCGACATGACCCGCCGCGATCTGCAGGGCGAGGCCAAGAAGCTCGGCCGTCCCTGGGAAGTGGGCAAGGCCTTCGAGGCCTCCGCTCCCTGCTCTGAGCTTGTCCCGGCAAGCGAGGTCGGTCACCCCACCGAGGGCGCCGTGTCGCTGAAGGTCAACGGAGAGGTTCGCCAGCAGGGCGATCTCAACCAGATGATCTGGAAGGTGCCGGAGATGATCTCCTATCTCTCCGGATTGTTCACCCTGCAGCCCGGCGACATCATCATGTCGGGAACGCCCGCCGGCGTCGGCGCGGTCAAGCGCGGCGACGTGCTCCATGGCTTCGTCGAAGGCATCGGCGAGATCGAGGTTCGGGTCGTCTGACGTCGAGAAGGGTCGCACGGCGCGTTCAGGCGCCGTGCGACGGTAACGCAGCACCGCGGCGAGGCATTGCCCGCCGCGGTGTCACTTGCTTGCGGGCGTGTGCTCCGGTCCCTATGGTTCGGCGATCCTGGTCTCCCCGCTGAAGCGGCCGTTTTGTGCCGTGAGAAGTAATCGCGATGTATGGCATACCCCTGTTCGATCTGGCATGGCTGGCGGTGGCGCTGCTGCTGGCGGGCGCGCTCACCGGCCTGCTCGCCGGCGTCTTCGGCGTCGGCGGCGGCGCCGTGGCCGTGCCCATCCTCTACGAGCTCTTCCGCCTGGTGGGCGTGCCCG
>NZ_JBHSBQ010000039.1:0-76078 GCF_042650665.1 Microvirga sp. GCM10011540
CGCGGCCGGCGCCTGACCAAGACCCAGATCTTCAACGCCATCTACGGCATCTACTCCAACGACGTGGAGGAGAGCGTGATCGAGGGCCATGTGAGCAAGCTGCGCAAGAAGCTGCGCCAGAGGCTCGACTACGATCCCATCGAGGCCAAACGGTACATCGGATACACATTCGTCGGCTGAAGAGCCGCCGATGACATCCCTTATGAATCCCGCATCATCATCTCTGAAGCTCATATCGAGTGCGCCGCAAACCCATGCGGCGCACCCAGGCAGCATACGTTCTAGGGTATGTGAGATTCCGATCTGTGCATTTGCGTGGCGCGCTGTCGGAGTTCTGGCAATCTTCACGCTCACCGCCTGCAACAGCGCGAACACGGTCTACCAGTCAGGTCCTTGGGGCCGGAGTCGCTATCTCGATCCGGCAGCACCGGTCTACTCAGGGCCATGGCTGCCGCCGCGCTATGAGCCTGCCGATGAATTCTACTCTCCGCCAGCTGATGGCGCACCAGCCGCGGTCGTAACAATGTCCGAACCCATGGAACCTGTCGGTGCATGGGCGGTGCGAAACGCTCCATCTTCTGGGGTAGAGCCGAGCGACATTGCGCTCCCGGCTTCGGAGATACTTCACAGCCCTTCCACTGGCGGAAATCTTGAATCCCATGCTGTCGTGAGCAAGGATCCAGCCGCGAAGATCTCTGGGAGCATGTCTCAGCCGCCCGTTAAGAGCACGAAGCCGCGCACAGGCAACTGGACAGTTGAGGCGGACGGTAGCTCATGCCGTCTGCAGCTCTCAAGCGCCCCAACACTGGATCTGTACAAGGCTTCGACAACCCGGTGCACGAGCAAGATCCTACAGGGCGTCAATGCTTGGAGCGCTCGTGACGGAGAAATCGTACTTTACTCTCATGGAACAGTCGTCGCCCAGTTGAAAGGCGATGAGACATCCTACTTCGGGATCCTTGAGAGCTCGGGAAAAGCAATCAAGTTGACGCGCTGATTTCCAGAGTCAGTTGTACGGCAAAGGGCTCCCTCTTGCGGACCATTGACCTGCTACTGACAAAACGATCGCGCGTCAGTTGTCCACTCCCCGAAGCCGGTTGCCACCATATTGGTAATAACCCGGCAAATGTACTTCTTCTGGGCGGGGTTGTTGTTAGGACCAGCATGATAACGTGCGACAGCCATCGTCCAGCTTCCCTCGCGAGCTTTCAGCTGCTTCAGGAACAGGGCCGCATATTCGACATTCTCTCTGGGGTCGAGCATGCTCGCCAAAGACCGGAAGCGGTCATGATGATAGTGATGATTGATCTGCATGCAGCCAAGATCGATCAGCTTGGCACCCGTTCGCCGCGCAGCCTCGAACCGCTGGATGGCATCTCCTGCATTCGCGGCGAAATAAGGCTGCCCTTCGATATTCATTGCATAGGGCTGCAGTGATCCTTTCCGACCCGTTTCCGTCAGGCCGACGGCATAGAGCATCCCGAGCGGCACGCCGTGCTTCGCTGCGGCACGCACCATTTCGCGCTCGCATGAATTGACATTGGCCTGAACCGCAACGGGGAAACTACAAATAGAGACTGCCAGTGCTGCGATTCGCAGCAGGGACTTCTTCATTTCCATTCTCTCGACCCGTCCTATTGCTCCCTCCGAACCCGTCAGCATCTCGTCGTGACTGTCCGTTAGCCCCCGTGTCGCCTCCCTGGGATCCTCCGGGAAAGCTGCCGGCGTATGAGTTCGAGCTCTGCCGTTGGCCGAACATGCCATCCTGCTGCGGCATGTCTGAGCCGGTTGCATGGACGGTAACCACATCGGGCCGGTAACCAGACGTCCGTAATAGACTGGAGAGCTTTTCCGAGTCTTTCTTCAGCAGTTCAGCGGTCTCATCGTTGCTGGCATGAAGCTCCATCTCAAGCCTGTCGCCAGACAGCCGCATCTTCACGGTGACGACACCAAGTTCTGCCGGGTGCAACTGAATATCCAACATCCGCAGAACGCCGTCAGACGGGCGGGTTATGCTCATGGGAGCAGCCGCCTCGGATCTTCCTGCCGAGGAACTATACTCAAGCGGCACACGCTTCGCCTCGGCATCCACGATACTCATGATCCGCTGAGCGACGGCGTTGGATAAGTTCAACTCCGGGTCAACCGCTTTATCGACATTCGGGCTTGTTGCCTGAGCCGATCTAGCCTGAGCCTTCTGAAAGGCCTCAGCTGGTTCGTCGAAGCCGTCAATTTGTTCCACCTCGTTTGCCGGGAGTGCAGTCGGAGACATCTCGATCGGAGGCAGATTCTGCGCAGCCGGTTGCTTGGGAGACGAGATCGCACTCTTTTCAGTCTTTGGCAGCTCGTTCGCAAGCACCGGTTTGAAATGGGTTTCCTGATGAATGACCATTACTTTTCGCGCGGAGCGTGAGGTTAGATCAGGAACATTGTCCTTACCCATCTCCTCCGTCGGCAACTGGATCATGGCGAGGAGTTCTGTCGGAGAAAGCTGCGCCTGCGTGGGTTGAGGCACGGCCGAAGAGCGCTGGCTTGAAGCAGGTTGTTGCGCTGCAGGTTGCACTGGCAGAGACATATTGCTCACCAGCATCGTCGGATCAGTTGTAGCCGGAATGGAGATTTCCTGGTCTGCCGAGGTGATAGGCTCCTCACCTTGGCCTTCCTGAACTTGCTCCAGCGGAACCTCACGGGCTGTCAGCAGGGCGTTTCCGCCAACGAGCGGAGTTCGAGATTGAACCTGCTCGCCATCTCCTTTTCCTGACATCTTTCGCAGCAATGCGTCGAACGCCGGCATTGCTGCCGAGCCTTTTAACAGGCCGCCGTCCTCTGCAGGATGAGGTTGCGGCTTCAAGGTTTGCCCTTCAGCTCTCCGAGAGATACTCTGAAAAAGGCTATCGAGATTGTTCATCGTGTTTCACTCCGAAACAGCTGATCGACCTTTTCCAGAGCTTCCTGAGCGCGCGAAATCGCTGGAACCGGCTCCTGAACTTGAATGGCCTCGGCTGGAGGCGCCTCCGCCGGACCTGCGGCTTCAGAGACAGGGGTCACTTGCGGCGCCTGGCGAATATGCCTTGCAAGAGAGAGCGCCTCATCCAAGAGCGCGGAATCGTGGGGTTGCAGATCTGCCCTGTTGATCTGCTTGAGCACTTCAATGCCGCTCT
This sequence comes from Microvirga sp. GCM10011540, assembly GCF_042650665.1. NCBI lineage: Bacteria > Pseudomonadati > Pseudomonadota > Alphaproteobacteria > Hyphomicrobiales > Methylobacteriaceae > Microvirga > Microvirga sp. GCM10011540. The sequence goes on from NZ_JBHSBQ010000039.1 coordinate 3,162, forward strand.
CAAAGCCTTCCGGCGTCACGATGATGGCAGCAGCCTTGTAAAGCTTCGCCCGCGTCGCACTCGGCACATCGGATGATGATAGTTCAAATGCCTTGTCAGCCGCCAAGCTCGCAGCCTTCGCCTGTCCCTGTTCAATGGCATTGCGGGCGATCATGAGATAGAGTTCGCGTTGGCCATCAGCCTCCAACTCATTGAGGATCGCAACCAATCGCGAGAATTTCTGCTCATCCTTGGCAAAATCGAGGCGTGTCAATGCGGAGGCAAAGCGCTGCCTGAAATTCCCTGCATAAATTGAATAGCGAAAACGGCGAAGGTACTGTCTCGACAATGCATCGAATTTCTTTGCGTCGCCGACTTGACTGACCACGAAGATCTCTCTGCGCAAGGCCGCCTCCTCGACCAGTGTCCCTGGCAGAAGAAGTCTCACGCGATCGAGAAGTTGGACGGACTTCGCCGGATCTTCGCGGACGATCAGCGCTGATTGAACGAGGGCGATCTGACCTGCGAGCATCGGTGGCAGCGTATCGATTTGAACCTCGCTGAGAAAGCGCTTTGCATCCGCCTCGCGCCCTCCGACATAGGCGAGAGCACCCTGAACGATCGTCGTATCGACCTCACTCAGCCCCCCGAGGGCAACAATCCTCTTGAGAATTTCGGGTCGTCCGCCGCTGAGCACGAATATGACAGCGGCGCGAACGTTCTTAGAGTCCCCCCAAGTTTCAGGATCGATCGACATGAGGCGGTCGTCGATATGCGCCAACAACGCCCTTTGAGCCGCATGGGCATTCGTAGAGCCTGTGGCGATTTGGTCCTGCATGATCTGCAGCGTGCGGACCATATCAACCGGTATGGCGGTAACTTTTTCCGGTTCCGAGGTTTGTACTTCCTCCGCAACCGCAGGCACTGCAGTGAGAATACCTGCGAGAAACGACGCAATGAACGTGATGCGCATCGCTACGATTTCTCCCGCAGCAGGATCTCAATGCGCCGGTTCTCGGCGGCTTTCGGATCGGCGCTGTTTTTAAGGCTACGATCTGCGTGCCCCTCCACCCGTTCGATCCGCGCCTCATCGATTCCACCGCGCACCAGCATGTAGGAAGCCATATGTGCGCGTGCCGTCGACAGACGCCAGTTGTCATAAGTGGCGGATTTGAACGGACGCCCGTCAGTATGACCACGTATGATGATTTTACCCTGACGGGAACTTAAAACTTTTGCGATCTTCGCCATCGCCACGACAACTTTCGGTTGGGGCTCGGCCGATCCGATGGCGAACATGCTGAAATCGATCTCATCCGTAACGCTGATAAGGAGCCCCTCGCCGGTTCGGTTCACCTCCACATGGGGTTTAGGCCCACTACCAGGATTGACCTGGACGGCACGAGCAATGTCGGCCTTCAGCTCAACATCCTGTATGCTCTCCTGACTGCTTGGAGCGCCATCGTTAGGTGCGGGTTGAACCACGCTGGCCTCGGCGGGACCAGCTAAGTTGGGCTTAGCCTCGTCCTTTTGCGATGCGGCGAGATTCTGGGATGACCGTGCGAGAGCATCCAGCTTCCCATCGGGAGGAATGGGCGTCGTCGTCCCGGGATCGCCTGGTTTAGCCGCGCGCGGCTTGGGCATCGGAGCAATCTGCCAGTAAAGAGGGTCGAATGGATCCCGATAGGCCTCTCCGCCCTGTACGCCCGGCTCCGTGCTGTCGCCCGTTACAACATCCGCGCTCAAAGTATCTTGCGGCCTGTCCTGCTCAGCCTCAAGGGCAAGCTTGGCAAGCACTGCATATGGATCCTGGAACAGCGCTCCCTCTTCGAAGCGTGGCTTTTGAGTTTGAGGAGCCGTTCCCCCCTTATCCTCACCCTCCCCTTTCGAGGATGCGCCTTTCTTGATCTCGTCCTCACTCTCAGGAGCGTTGTTCTGCGGATCCTGCAGGCCCTTGCGGTCCGGTGTACTCTCTGCAAGCTGAACCGGATTGAAATAGTTCGCGACGGATGTACGGGTTTCCTTGTCGGCAACGCTGATCAACCACATCACAAGAAAGAACGCCATCATTGCGGTCATGAAGTCCGCATGTGCGATCTTCCACACACCACCCTTGTGCTGCTCCTCCTCCGCCTCGTAACGGCGGACGATGATGAGTTCCTGCTTTCCCTGGTCGGACATGTTCAGCTCGATTGGACGGCCTGCGCCAAGCGGCCGATCCAGGCGCCCAGCTGAGTTTCAATAAGTGTATCGCCCATCAAGATCGACACATCGATTTCGTCATTGAAGGCAATCTTGATCCGAGGATTGCCTGCTCCGAGGTGATCTGAGAGCGCCGACAGCATGTCCTTCGGACCACTGACCTTGAAAACCGCATTCTGACTATTGGCGAGCAGGGGCGATACAGTCGCTTGCAGTTCCTCAATCATCTGCGATCGCAGTGCATCGGTGAGGAATGGCGTCATGATGCGGGCGACACGATCGACAAGCCTTGCTTCCAGATTTCGCAAGGCTTCATCCATCTGCTTGGTAAAGCAAGTCGCCTCTTCCTGGACCCACTTCATCCGTTCCGCGGCGAGCCGCTCCTCGGCTTGAGCGCGTTCGGCGGCAAGCTCCGCCTCAAACTCTCTTCGTGCGTTGGCTAGCCCCTCCAGACGGCCGCGTTCCTCTGCCTCTCGGACGAGGTCCGCGGTATCGTCGATCTGATCCTGATCAGGCACATTAGGAGCCTTCGGATGGAAAAGCGGTTTGGTATCCTGTTTTCCATCCAAGTTGAACTCCGTCAGATACTGCGCAATGGCATTGACCATCATGCAGCCTCCGCCTTCATCAGCCACTGCTTCAGGATGGAGACAGCCTGCTCCTCATCGAAGTCGATCATCTGCTCCAGCTTCTTCTGAGGAGTGCGATGCATCTTGTCGGTCAAATCCTCGATGAGATTGGGCACCTCCGCAGTCTCGAGCTGACGACTTGCGCCAGATAGAGCAGCCTCAACAGGACCAGGCGCCGCTGCTATCGCAGCCTCGATGGCTGGCACCGTCTCCTCGAAGACCGGCTCCGGCTCAGGCCGTGCCAGGATCGCGGCCACGGCTGGACGCAGCCCGAACCAAATGAGGAGAGTCGCAACTACCAGAATGGTCGCCGCATTGATGAGATTGCCGGTCTGCCGCATGAAGACCTCGGTAAGGCTCAGAGGCGGGGTCGGCTCCATCATTCGGCCATCATCAACGAACCCGACGGCAGCAACCTTGATCTGGTCGCCACGGTTGCGGTCGAAACCCGCTGCAGAAGAAACGAGCTGCTCGATTTCCGCGATGCGAGCGTCGATATCCTCTTGCGTCGTGTTGTCCCCGGTGAGAGTCGCAAGACGGCTGCGATTAACCAGAACCGCCACGGACAGGTTCTTGATCGCATAACCATCGCTGACAGTCTGGATCGTCTTGGAGGAGATCTCGAAGTTGGTCAGCTCTTCGCGGCGCTGATTGTCCTCGCTTGAACTTTCGCCATTCTCCGCACGAACCCTCTCCTCAGGGAGGTTCTGCTGGACTGTTGTCGGACGTTCGGCATTTCGGTTCTGCGAGACCTCCGTCTCCTTGACCGTACGGATGGACCGTTCGACCTTTGAGTCAGGATCATAGATCGTCTCGGTCGTGTTGGTCTTGTCCGTGTTCAGCCGTGCGGCGACGCTAATTTCGAAGTTACCAATTCCCAAATAGGGCGCGAGCGTCCGGCGAACATTTTCCTGGATTTCCCGACTGACGACCTTCTCAAGGCTTGCCATTCGGCCAGTCGAGGCGTTCGTACCATCCTCGCCAGCCATGAGGAGCATACCGTCGGTGTTGAGGACAGTGACCTTGTCGGCCTTCATGCCTGGAATCGCAGCCGCCACGAGGTGGCGGATAGCCTGAGCCGAACTCATGTCGTCTGCTGGCTCCGTGCGCACGACCACAGAGGCAGAGGCAGGCTGCTGCTCCCGGCGGAACGAGCCGCGATCGGGGAGGACAATGTGGACGCGCGCCGCCTTTACGCCCTTCATCGTCTGGATGGTGCGAGCGATTTCGCCCTCCAGTGCCCGAACGCGGGTGATCTCCTGCATGAAGGAGGTCAGGCCGAGGGACCCGAGATCGTTGAAGAGCTCATAGCCCGACTTCGAGCTCTGCGGCAGGCCCTTCTCGGCCAGCAGCATACGTGCCTGGGCCGTGTGCCCATACCGAACGAGAACGGCTGTTCCGTCGGAGCTGACGTCGAACGGAATGCCGGCATCCTTCAAAGCGGCGCCAATGCGGCTGACGTCTTCCCGCTCCAGACCTGTGTAGAGCGTCTCCTGCGCCGGACGGCTCAAATAGTAAGCCCCCAATCCGACTCCCAGGAAGACCACCAGGCCGATGACCCCAAGAGCGACGAGGCGGCGCACCCCGAGCTCTAGGAGGTTAGCCCACAGTTTCTCGGCTTGCAAACGACCAGGCATGAAGAGGCTCAGCTTCTGACTTGTTAGATTTCAGAAACAATCTCGCCCCACAACCTTGTGCGAAGGTTGCAAAAGAAAGGCCACGCTCAGGGAAGAGCGTGGCCAGGTAAAATGTTCCCCGAATAGTATAGGGTTGAGGCCTTCGCTTAGCGGAAGAGCGAGAGGATGTTTTGTGAGCTAGAGTTCGCGATGCTGAGCGACTGAACGCCGAGCTGCTGCTGGGTTTGCAGAGCCTTCAGACGGGTCGACTCCTCCTCCATGTTAGCGTCAATTAACGAACCGACGCCCTCATTGATCGTGTCCATCAGCTTGTTGACGAACTCGCTCTGCATCTTCACTCGCGTCTGGACGGAGCCGACACTGGAAGCAGCTGTCGTGACCTGTGAAAGAGCCTCGTCAACGACCTTGATGTAGTTCTTGATGTCGGTCACAGAAGCAGTGCTGATATCGATGTCAGCAACGCTTGTTGCGCCGGCGCTGGCAGAAGAAGTCGTGACATCGGTGGCGGCGAAGCCGAGGTCAGCCACATTGAGTGCCGATGTACCCGTAGCCGTAGCGCCTCCGATGGCGAAATCTTCGGTCGACGAGAACACAAGATTGTCAGATCCGTCGACCTCGACCTCGATACCCTTGATACCAGCGTCTTTAAACGCCTGCGTGATAACCGCCTTCAGGTCCGCATTGCTTCGAATGTTTGTGTCCGATAGACCTGCCTTCGTGAGGGTCGATTGAGTGATTTCAACCGTCCGGCCCGGAGCGCCATTTTGAGAGACGCTAAAGCTGATCTTATCGTCTGCGTTAGCGAAGTCGATCGGTGCAGTTTCAACGGTCGCGGCAACACCGCTAGTCGAGGTGTACTTTGTCAGATCGATGGTCTTATCGAGAATACCAAACTGCGCGGTTCCGTCGCCGTAGAGACGAATATCCTCGATGTCGACGTCGATCTTGCCAACTGAGAGCTTGTTGTCACCGTCGCGGGAAAGCGATGACACGATTTCCTTGGCGAAGGCCGTGCTGGAGCCAGTGCTGAGCCAGTTCTGGCCGGAGAAGGATGCGGAACCCGCGATGGTCTTCAACTGGTCCTTAAGTGCAGTGATGTCCGCTTGGACCTTAGCCTTATCGACACCGTCACCTGTTGCCGTGGTCAGTTTTGCCTTAATCTCGTTGAGAACGTCCTTGGAAGCATTCAGACCCGTATAGGCCGCGTTCAGGGTCGAAGCGCCGATCGCGAGCGAGTCCTTCACCGCGCCCATAGCCTGGTTGTCGGACTTCATAGTCGTGGCGATCGACCAGTAGGCTGCGTTATCGGACGCTGAGTTAACGCGCAGGCCGGTGGAGATCCGGTTGCTGGTCGTCTCGAGATTGTTGTTCGTGCTGCGCAAGTTGGCGAGAGCCACCATCGCAGAGGTGTTGGTAACAATGCTAGACATGACTATGTCCCTAAAGTTGAGTTGTTGTAGTTTTCACTGGGGGACATACCGGACTTTCACCGGCATAGCAGTTCGGCATCATGCCTTCGAGTGGCGCTACCCAGAGCCATCCACTTGATCTGCCATTCGTATTGTCGACTGCCGCAACTTGCGGGAAGTCTTCGCTGCGGTCAAGCCTTGATGACCTAACGAGGCTATTAAGTCCGTTATTTCCTAAAGAATGTTTAACGCAGCGGCATCAACGAACCTCGGAGCAGCCCCGCCGTAGAGGATCCTTTGCACTGGTCTTAGGCCATGAGCAGCGCCTACCACGATCAAAAATAGGATCGCACTAACCCACTGATCAAGATGTTCCAGCCATCGATTAAGATAAAAAACAGTATCTTGAATGGCAGTGCTATGACTGTCGGGGGCATCATCATCATGCCCATGGACATGACGAGCATGGCTACGATCATGTCGATGACGAGGAACGGGAGCGCGATGAGAAATCCGATCTCGAAGCCGCGCCGCAACTCGCTGATCATGAAGGCCGGGATGATAACGCGCAGGTCGACCTTAGAATCTCCCTCCGTCCTCGGGAAACTTGCTGCCGCCATGTCGCTGAACGTTTGAAGATCCTTGGGGCGAACGTGAGTCAGCATGAACTCCCGAAAAGGATCGGCTACTCGTGTGAAGGCCTCTGCCTCAGTGATGCGGTTCTCCGTCAGCGGACGGATGCCGTCCTGCCAGGCCCTGTCGAACGTAGGAGCCATCACGTAGAAGGTCATGAACAGCGATAGACTGATCAAGAAAAGATTGGCCGGCGTACTCTGCAGGCCGAGACCGGAGCGGAGGAAGGAAAGAGCGACCGCGAAGCGGGTAAAGCTCGTGACCATGATCAGCAGGCCGGGCGCCAACGATAAAACCGTTAGCAGCGCGACGAGTTGAATGATCCTACCCGTCACAGCACCGTCTCCGGCAGGGAGGAGAGCCTCAAGGCTGGGGACCTGCGCGGTCGCTGCCGTCGCAAGGGCAGAAAACCCAGCGACCAATATGATTCTAAGCATCATTGTGAGACCAGCCCCGGCCGGAAGAAAAGCTTGAAAGGTTGACGTGAAAGCGTGACGGACGAATCGTCAGCCTCACCACCAAGCCTTTACGTGCTCCATGTGTACGCATGATATGTGCTCAATCGTCGCGAACGGTCTAGCCAGAACCCGGATCATTGAACGATGAGGGTCTCGACGATCAACTCTCGCACCAAACCCTTCGATCGCATGGAAACACGCTCGTTCAAGTCCTCGCGCAGATGCTGGAGCCCACTTGCACCCTGAATTTGCGCAAGTGTGAGAGTACGCAGATAGGCCAGGATGTCCTGCCGGATTTCGGCGGTCATCACGTCAGGGTTCTCGACGGAACCATTGGTGAAAACGATGGAGGACTCCAGACGGACCCAGACATCGCTCGCGCCGGCAAGGTTCGTCACGACAGGCGCTACGGCCCTCAATACCAGATCGCCGGAATAGACGAGGGCTTGAGGTGCCTTTTCCTCTTCGCCCTTCTTCTTCTCGTCGACGGCCTTCTCGACGGTGGAGACGAGGAACAGGCCGAAGGCTCCCCCGGTTCCGACAGCGAGCAACGTCAGAACGACCAGCATACCCAGCCAGCCCTTGCCTCCGCCGGAGCCAGAATCCGTAGATGCGGATGTTGGACGCTTCGCCATGGTTCCTCTACCGTCTCTTCGTCTTAGAACGGCGTGACGGCATCATAGATCTGGTGCCCCCAAGCCGGCTGCTGGACGTCGGTCAACCGGCCCCGGCCGCCGTACGACACGCGTGCCTCGGCAATCTTGTCGTAGCTGATCGTGTTGTTGCGGGAGATGTCGCGGGGCCTCACGATGCCAGCAATGTTGAGAACGCGAACCTCGAAGTTCACCCTCACCTCTTGGGAGCCACTGATGAGAAGATTTCCGTTCGGCATGACCTCAGTCACCACGGCGGCGACTGATAGCCTAAGCTTTTCGGACCGGTCGATGGTGCCCTGTCCCTCCGACGAAGATGACGAACGGAGATTTCCGTCTGCCGCCGCCTCGCCAACCGCACCATTAAAATCAGCAGTGAAATCAAGTCCTAGGCCCGCGCTCGATTTGCGTGACCGATCGGACGCGTTGTCGAACTGCGCTTTGTCGTTGATGGAAATGTTCACCGTCATCACGTCACCGACCTTCTTCGCCCGTGGATCCTGGAAGAGGTCGGCGCTGCTCTGACTCCAAAGGGAGTGATAGGTGCCATGTCCGGTCGACGCGAACACGGTCGGCATAGGCTCGCGTGCGACGTTGAGACCATACCCGACAGGAGTCATGATCGGCTCGCGCCCCAGTTCGTTCGGGTTCGTGGCACAGGCTGCCAAGGACAGCATGGCCACGGACGATAAGATGTGCCTCATCCTGACTTCTCGCTGTCCTGAGTGCGCTTCGGTTTATCGGTGATGACATTAGTGAGCTGCGCGGCCCGAGCCGGCTCCATCTCGTTCAGAACTGCGCTCGCGTTGCGCGGACTCAGCTTCGCCAAAATTGCGGCCGCTGTTTCGTCATGCATGTTCGCCAGCTGCAGAGCGGCAGCATCGGGGCGCATCCTCGAATAGATGGCGACGACGGACTCATCGGCCTTGGCAAGAAAGTCGTTGCGGCGCTGCAGCCATTCTTCGTACTCGGCACGCTTCTGCTCCAGAATCCTGATTCGCTCTTCGATCTCCTTTTCGAGAGCCGTCAAAGTTTCCTTCTGCCAGGCAAATCTGGCATCGGCGGCTGCATCGGCGATATTCGTGCAATACCGATTGGACTTCTGATCCTTGGATGCTTCGGCAGCCTTGGCCTGCACCGGCCCGCGCCCGTCTGCCGGCTTGTCCTGGGCTGATGCCGCAGCCCCGAAAGCGACCGTCAGGACCATGGTTCCGGCGGCGAGTAAAAGGCGGGAAGCCTGCTGGTTCTTCGTCGAATTCATGGTTCAGACGTCCGATTCCAGTGACCCTAGGAATGCTGTGGAGGCGTGGAGAGAGTGCGTGTCACGAGTGTCATTGGACGACCAGCTCCGCCTGGAGAGCTCCCGCCGTCTTGACCGCCTGCAGGATCGCAATGATGTCCGTCGGCTTCAGACCGATCTGGTTGAGCCCCTTGACCAGCGTCTGGAGGTCGGAGCCACCGATGACGGCAAGGTGGCCATCCTGTTCGTTGGCCTCGATCTGCGTGCGGGGCACAACCACCGTCTGTCCGTCGGAGAAGGGCTCGGGCTGCGAGACCTGCGGCATCTCCGTCACGCGGACGGTCAGATTGCCGTGGGTCATGGCGACGGTGGAAATCTGAACGTTCTTGCCGATCACCACGGTACCAGTCCGTTGGTCGACGACCACACGGGCGGGCGTGTCGGGCTGCACCCTCAGATCGCCGATCTCGGCCATGAAGCGGGTCGTGCCGATATCGCGCGGCTTCTGAAGGACCACCGTTCGATAATCGCGAGGTGATGCAACGCGTTTGCCGTACCGGCGCAGGGCATAATCGTTGATTGCGTCCGTGATCAGGGTCGCGGTCTTATAGTCCGGGTTCTTCAGTTCGAGCATGAGGGACGGCATGTCCCGGAAGGAGCCTGCAACCTCGCGCTCGATCAGCGCGCCGTTGGGGATCCTCCCCGCCGTTGCAACGCCCTGGGTCAGCGTTTCGGCCTGCCCCACTGCGGAGAAGCCCGAGACAGCCACGGGACCCTGAGCAACCGCATAGACCTGCCCATCGGCTCCCATCAGAGCCGTCAGCATCAACGTTCCTCCCTTCAGCGACGTGGCGTCGCCGAGGGATGTCACCGTCACATCGATGCGCGACCCGGTTCCGACATAGGGCGGAAGATCGGCAGTGACGGTCACCGCCGCAACGTTGCGCGTGCGCAGCGGGATGTCGCGCACGTTGACGCCCATCCGGTCCAGCATGGATTGCAAGGACTGCTCGGTGAACTGTGAATTGCGCAGCGTGTCGCCGGTTCCCTGCAATCCCATGACGAGACCGTAACCAACGAGCTGGTTGTCACGCACGCCTTGGACCGCGGCAATGTCCTTAATGCGCGTCGAAGCGTAGGAGGAGCTCGCAAAGAGCGCGGCAATCAACAAAATAAATAACCGAAACATGATCAATTACCAATCCGCACGCGGCCATCCGCCTGCACGACACCGTGAACAATGCGGCCTGTATCGATATTGCGAACCCGGATCATCTCGCCGAGGCTGCCCGGCTGCAGCGGCGTGCCCATCGCTGTGATGGTCAGTCCTTGCTCCTGAAAGATGATCTCCGTCGGAGCGCCGCGTATGACGATTTTCGGCTCGTCGATGGCGTTGCTGGGAATAGCTTCCCCAGGGAGCAGAGTGCGCCGCGCCGTCTTGCCGACGAGGGCGAGGGTGGAATCCACGACAGCCAGTCTCGCCCGGAAATTCGGAGGAAAGGTCCTTTCCCTCAGCATGCTGTCCTTGATGATGTCACCTGGATAGATGGTGACGGACGGGACGGGCAGCACCAGTTGCTCCGCCAGCCCCGACTGCGTGCCGACCACAAGCATCGCGAGAGCTGCCAGCAGTTTTCTCGTCGGTTGTTCTTTAAGCACGTTCATCATCAATCACTCCGCTCGGCTAGCGGATGCCCTTCGACACCGTTCCGGCCATGTCATCAGCAGCCTGGATGACCTTCGAGTTCATTTCATAGGCTCGCTGCGCGGAAATTAGGTTGGTGATCTCCTTCACCGGATCCACGTTGGATCCCTCGAGATAGCCCTGGTGGATCGCGCCGAACCCTGCATCCGAGGGAGCGCCAACGACAGGGGCGCCGGAAGCGGGCGATTCACGGTAGAAGTTGTTGCCGAGCGGCTCCAAGCCAGAGTCGTTGGCGAAGTTAGCGATCTGGAGTTGACCAAGTTCCTCAGGCAGAGGTTCGCCGTCCACCTTGGCGAAGATCTGTCCGGATTGGTTGATGCTGATGTCGATCGTATTCGGCGGGATCATGATAGCTGGCTGGAGGGCATAGCCGTCGATCGTCACGAGCTGGCCATCCCCGTTCTTGTTGAACGAGCCTGCACGTGTATAAATGGTCTCACCATTCGGGCTAGTCACCTGAAACCAGCCTCTGCCGTTGATCGCGAGATCCAGCTGATTGGTGGTGTTCGTAAGCGGACCCTGACGGTGCAGGTTCCGGATTGCGGCGGAGCGAACGCCGAGGCCGAGCATGGCGCCTTCCGGTACCGGGTTCTCGCCGGCCTGGTTGGGCACGCCCTGCAAGCGTTCCGCCTGATAGAGAAGATCCGTGAACTCGGCTCGCGCCCCCTTGAACGCGGTGGTATTCACGTTCGAAATGTTGTTCGCAATGACTTCAACGTTCAACTGTTGGGCATTCATGCCGGTCGCAGCGATAGCAAGCGCTCTCATAGCCGTCTCCTTAAATAGCCATACGCGAGATTTCGAGGTAGGCGGCCACGACCTTGTCCCTGATCGCGATGGCCGTCTGGAGGGTCTGCTCAGCGGCCATGACCGCCTCGACGACCTGCTGCACCGAGGCCTTGCCCTGGATGCCGGAAATGGCAGCGGCTTCGCCTGCCTTCAGGGTTTCAGTCGCCTTCGCCGCAACCTGGAGCATCATGTCGCCGAAATCGACGCTCTGGCCCGCCTGGGCGACAGGAGCCGCCTTCTGCAGGCTCGTTACCTGCGAGGACGACGCCGCCTCTCCGGCACGCTCCACAAACGCCGAGATCGATGAAATTGCGTCAATCATTGTCATCCCCTCAACAGGTCGATCAGTCCCGAGATCATGGAGCGGGCCTGCTTCATCATCTGCAGATTGGCCTCGTAGGAGCGGTTGGCCTCACGCATATCGGCCATCTCGATCAGCATGTTGACGTTGGGCATCTTCACGAAGCCCTGCTCGTCGGCCGCCGGGTTACCCGGATCGTATTCCATCTTGAACGGAGCCTGATCGACCCCGACCTCCTTGACCTGCACAGAGGCCGCGCCGAGAGCCCGGTCGAGCTCGCTGCGGAAGGTGATGGTCTTGCGGGCGTAGGGATCGGACCCTGCCGTCTTGCCGGTCGACTGGGCGTTCGCGATATTCTCGGAGATCACGCGAAGACGGGTCGACTGCGCCTCGAGGCCTGCGCCGGCCAGCCGGGAGGATGCCTGCAAAGGATCGATCATTGTCCACCCTTCGCGCTTGCCAGGACCATCCTGTGGAAGGCCCTCACGATGCTCGTATTGAGGCTGTGCTCACGGTTGATGGTGCCAGCCTTCACCATTTCCTGCTCGATGCTGACGGAATTTCCCGAATGCATCGTGTCCCAGCTGTCGGTCGCCTTAACCTTGGTCGGGCGAACGTGCGGCGCATCGGTCGCGAGGTGCCCGCTACTCGTCGCCGCCATGGCGAGCTGGGTCTTGTCGAGGACGCTCGTGAACGGTTCGACGTCCAGTGCTTTGAAGCCAGGAGTGTTGGCGTTCGAGATGTTGCCTGCAACGGTCGCCTGACGGACTGCAAGCCATTGGGCCTGCCGCGAGGCCAGATCGAAAAGATAGACCGCTCCCACGGAATCCTCCAACGTCGATAACTTCCGCCCCCTGCCTAAGCCTGCAATCTTGCCCGAAGCTGGCGCGGGCACCTGAGGGCTTGCAGAGGAAGAAGACTTGCAACCCTTTGTTGCAGCCTATCGCGTTGCTCCATCGGGAGCCGGGATCTTCAGCGGATGCGATCGGTCGAGGATGCGTCCTGAACGAACGAGGACGTGGTCGGGATGCGCGTGGCGCTTCCTGCGATCCGCCCCTCTGTTCTGGGGTGGCATGTACCAGCGCAACATGATTTGCCGCGCCGGTCGGTCTTCAAGGGCCGGTGAAGGAACAGCCTCGTCAGGCGGCCCGGACGCCGGACAGGAAGGAATTCACCTCCCGCCCGAGATTCTCGGCATACTGGGCCAGCTCCTGTGCGGCCCCCAGCACTTGAGCCGCGGCTGCGCCGGTTTCCCCTGCTCCGTGCTTTACATTGTCGATGCTGCCGGTCACCTGCCGGGTGCCGCGGGCGGCCTCCTGGACATTGCGGGGGATCTCGCTCGTCGTAGCCCCCTGCTCCTCCATCGCGGCGGCAATCCCGGTGGAAATCGCCGACAGTTCGTCGATGATCTTCTGGATGCCCTGAATGGCGCCGCCGGCCTCGGGGTGGCTCCCTGGATCTGGGTGATCTGCGCCCCGATCTCCTCGGTGGCCTTGGCGGTCTGGCTGGCGAGGTTCTTCACCTCCGACGCGACGACCGCGAAGCCCCGGCCGGCCTTCCCTGCCCTGGCCGCCTCGATGGTGGCATTCAGGGCGAGCAGGTTCGTCTGTGAGAAGGCCATTGATCAGGGTCACCACGTCGCCGATGCGCTCCGCACCGGCAGCCAGGGCCTGAACGATCCCGTTCGTGCGATCGGCATTCTCGACTGCCGTGCTAGAGATACGGGTCGACATCGTGACCTGCTGAGCGATCTCCCGGATGGAGATCGCCATTTCCTCGGTCGCTGCCGCCACCGTCTGGACATTGGCCGAAGTCTGCTCCGCTGCGGCCGCGACTGCCACGGATTCCTGGTTCGTCTGGTTGGCGGTGCTCGTCATGCTCTGAGCGGTCGCCTCCATCTCCGAAGCGGCAGATGCCAGACCCTGCGTCAGCGCAGAGACATTGCTCTCGAAGAGACGGGTCAGCTCGTCGAGCTTCGATGCGCGGCGCATCTTCGCTTCGCTTTCGGCTTCCTGTTCCGAGGCCAGGCGCTGGCGCTCGAGGGTGTTGTGGCGGAAGACCTCGACCGCCCGCGCCATGGCGCCGATCTCGTTCTTCCACGACACGTACGGAACCTCGCTGGCAGTGTCGCCATCGGCGAGGCTCTTCATCGCAGTCGCCAGTGTGGGGATGGGCCGGAACAGCATGCGGGCCGAAAGAACGGCAGCCAGAGCGACGGCCAGGACGACAAAAAGGGAGGCGATCCCCATCCGCCACATCAGACGGTTGGCGGAAGCTGCAAGCTCCGTCGTCTCGACACCGTTACCAAGCACTCCGAGGAGCTGTCCGCTCTGCCCGAAAACCGGAAGATTGATCAGCAGATAGGTCTTGCCCAGCACGGCGGCCTGCCCGACATAGGTCTGGCCGGACGAGACGACCGGGTAGACGATGCCCTTGCGACCCATGGCCGTGCCGACGGCGCGCGAGCCGTCCGGGTTGCGCATGTTCGTGGCACTCCTGATGAAGTCGCCGGACGCCGGATCCCGCACGAAGAGAGTTGCCGGAGCCTGCGTGGCCTCGGCGATCCGATCGACCAGCTCGTCGCTGTAGAACACCGCGTCGTCGTTCACGACGATTCCGTTGATGGCGCCGGAACCATCCTTGCGGACCTTGAGGCTTTTGACGGCACCCTGGAGAATGCCTGTAAACGTCCTAACATTGGCCTGCTGCTGGGCCACTGCGTTGGTTTGAACGTCCGACCAGCTCTGGAGAGACACGACAGCGAAGAGCGCGGCGGCCGTCACGATCACGAAAGCAATCATGGCCGCAGTCGTCAGCGTGGAGAGTTTTCGATTTGCAATAACTTTCACAGCATGTACTCAGTTTTAATCCCGAGTTATTGCTTGGGCAATCAGATTTAGTAACAGGCGATGCCGAAGAAACTTTTAGTATTACTGCGAGAGTTCTTTACCATATGATATGATATTTTGTTAGTTTTCCTGCTCGCACAGCCGGTCGCCTATTAGTAGTCCTCCCTTCATGCAGGCATCGGGATGATCCGTCGCGCGATTCAATGAAAATTAATTCACAGCATCCAACATCAATCCATGGGCAACCTTCTGTCCAATCAACCTGAATTTGGAGAGCTTCGACTACTTGTGCCGTTCAATTGAGTTGGCTGAGGAGCCGGAGATTGAGCGCTGGAAGGCAGTCCGATGAGTCGCATGCTGCTATCGCGCAACGATATTCTCGCCGTTTATGACTCTCCGGGGAAAGAGACGCTGCAGCTCCTGACCGGCGGCACCGCCGTGTCGAAGAAGATGCATGGAGCCGAGCCGGCGCCGCAACCGGGCGATTCCGATCCAAGGTCCCGCTCCAATGCCGTCGAACAGGAAACGTGGGAGAGGGGCGCGCGCCAGTCTCCTGCGGCACAGGTCCAAGCAACCCGCACTGCCATCGATCAGCGTCTGAAGCAGCCGACGAGCCACGACACGCTGACGGGGCTCAGCAACCGAAGCCAGTTTCAGAGCCGCGGCGGCGCCGCGCTCGACGAAGCCCGCCGGGACGGCCGCATGATCGCGCTCTTCCTCATGGGGCTCGATCGCTTCAAGGATCTCAACAACACTCTCGGGCATCAGGCTGGCGATGCGGTTCTGATCGAGATCGCCCGGAACCTTCAATCTCTCATGGAGGCCAACGATCTTGCCGCCCGCTATGGAGGCGATGAATTCGCCCTAATGCTGACGGGGCTGTCGTCAGAGACCGATGTGGGCTCCGTCGCCGGCAAGATGCTTGAAATCGCGGCGGCGTCGATCAGGCACCAGACCTCGAAGCTGCGCTCCTCCGCGAGTCTCGGAGTAGCCCTCTTCCCGGAGCACGGTTCCGACTTCGACGAACTGATCCAGAGCGCCGACATCGCCCTGAACCGCGCGAAGGTCGAAGGTCGGGGACGTGCGCAACTCTTTGCGCCGCAGATGCGGACTGCTCTGATGGAGCGCCTGCAACAGCTATCGGCGTTCCAGAATGCAGTCGAGGTCGGGCAGGTCCTTCCTTATTACCAGCCCCAGATGCGGCTGTCGGATCGGCGTTCCTACGGATTCGAGGCTCTCGCACGCTGGGTCCTGCCTAACGGGGACATTCTGTACCCGGCGCATTTCAAGGCTGCGCTCGAGGATCCGGACGCGGCAATCCTCCTCGGTGAGCACATGTTGCAAAGGGTCAGCGATGACCTCAGGCGGTGGCGCGCGTCGGACGTGCCGGTCTGCAAGATGTCGATCAACGTGACAGCTCCCGAATTGAAGCGCGGAGACTATGCCGAGAAAGTCGCGAGGATCTTCTCCGAGAAGGAGCTCCCTCCCTCGCAGCTGACGGTGGAAATCACCGAATCCGTTCTTCTCGACGACAAGGCCACGCAGATCTCCGAGACTTTGTCGGAGTTGAGGAGGCTCGGCGTCTCGATCTCCCTCGACGATTTCGGCACCGGCTTCGCATCGCTGACGCATCTGAAGAGCTATGCCGTCGATCAGATCAAGATAGACCGCTCCTTCGTGGCGGACCTCGCCTCGAATACGGACGACTGGGCCATCGTGCGGGCGACCCTGGGTTTGGCGAAGAGCCTTGGGATGCGGACTGTGGCGGAAGGGCTCGAAAACGGGACCCAGCTCAAGTGCCTTCAGACACTCGGCTGCGACTACGGCCAGGGCTTTTTCTTCAGCCCGGCCGTTCCCGCTGACGAGGCGGAAGCCTATTTCCGCCTCCATCGAGCCTACAAGAAGGCCAAGCTCCACCAGTTCGTTCTTCCGGGACTGTCCAACCAGGGCTGAAGCCGTGCCGGGCTCGACCCGGCATGGCGTCCCGGCGCCGGAATGATGCCGCCCCTATGCGGCGCGCGCGGCGGCAAGGAAGCGGTCGATATCCTCCTTCAGACGGAGCAATTGCTGATCCAGCGTCTGCTTCGCGGAGAACACGTGCTGCGACGCCGTCGCCGCAGATGCCGCCGATCCGTTCAAGGTCTCGATACGCTGCACGACGGTTTGGGTGTGACCCGTCGTCTGCTGAACATTCATCGCGATTTCCGAGGTGACGGCGGCCTGCTCCTCGACGGCAGTCGCGATGGCCGTAGCGATGCCGCTGACCTCTTCGATGATGCGTGCGATCTCGTCGATCTCGAGAGCATTCTTCTGGGTTGCATCCTGAATGGCGCCGATTCGCGAGCCGATCTCGGTTGTCGCCTTGGCCGTTTGGGTCGCCAGGGACTTCACCTCCTGCGCCACGACCGCAAACCCTTTTCCCGCCTCCCCTGCATGGGCGGCCTCGATGGTCGCGTTCAGGGCGAGAAGGTTCGTTTGGGCAGCAATCTGGCCGATCAGCTCGATCACGTCCCCGATCTGCTTTGCCTGCTCGGCCAGACCGACAACGGATCCGCGGGTGCGCAGCGCATTCTCCAGAGCCCGGCGCGCGACGTCCGCCGAGCGGCTCGCCTGCTGGCCGATCTCCCGAACGGAGGCGGCCAGCTGCTCCGTGGCCGCGGCACCCGATTGCATGTTGAGGGCCGTCTGTTCGGCGGTGCTCGCCACCTCGCTCGCCAGGGTGCTTGCCGCGCTGGTGGCGGCGTCCAGGCTCACCGCGCTCTCGGACAAGGCCCCGCTCGCCTCTCCCGATATGGTGAGGCTCGCCTCGACAGCCTCGGAGAACGACGCGATCGCTCCGGCCAACGCCCGCCCGCGCGCCTGGCGCTCATCGACCAGAGCATCCTGGTAGACCGATATTGCATAATCCATGTCGAGCATCACGGCCTTGTTCATCGCGGCGATCTTCCGGGCCAGGACAGCGCCAGAGAAACGATGCTTCGTGGACAGAATGCCGACGAGCTCGTTCATGATGAAGGCGTAGCCGCCGATATACCAGCGCGGCTCCAGCCCGATCTTGTGGTGCACGAGGCCGATGCGGCGGATGCTCGCCACGTAGTCGGCATCGAACCGGCCGCTGAACAGTCTTTCCCAGTGACGGGCCTGAGCGGGGATGAGACGCCCCTGCTGCGCTCCGACGAGGGCGGAAAGATGCGGGACTTCGCGCACGTGGCTGTAGAAGCGCTCCAGAACCCCCTGCAGCGACCCCGCAATGCTCTTCCATACTGCCTGGAGCTCCAAGCAGGTGGCATCGTCGATCCCAAAAAACCGGAGCCGGTCCGGAAGCGAGGTATCTTCCTGCATGGCACCCCCCATGATCTGTCTGTGATTGGCGGAGAGCTCTAGGTCATGTGAGTTAACTTAAACTTGCCTCTTGCCGCTAAGTCATCTGGACAAGCGGAACTTTCTGCTGATCGCGCTCACAGGAGAGGGCTCAGCATGCGTGCGATGTTCTCGACCGTTTTCGACGCGAGCGACCGCCGCCTCCAAGTCTCCGGATCGACGGTGTCGCTTGCAGCGAAGTAGCGCTCCTGCTCCTCGCGCAGATGCGCGTTGAACTCCCGGTCGAACAGGACAAGGCTCACTTCCGAGTTGAGGGTGAAGGAGCGCATGTCGATATTGCTGGAGCCGATGAGGGAAACTCTGTTGTCGATGGTGAGGTGCTTCGCGTGGAGCAGCTTGTCCCGATACAGATGAATCCTGACGCCCGCCTCCAGCAGTTCTGCATAATAGGATTTCTGAGCCAGGCTCACCAGGATCTGGTCGACAGGGCGTGACAGAACGAGATGTACGTCCACACCGCGCAGAACAGCGGTTTCGAGGGCATGGAGCAGCGCCTCGTTGGGAATGAAGTAGGGCGTCGTGATGACGACCCTCCTGCGGGCGCCGTGGACGAGAGCCTCCACCAGACGCTCGACGCCCGCCTCGGGATAGTCGGGACCGCTGGGCAGGACCTGGGCCACGATGGTGCCGGTGGAGCGTAATTCGGGGAAAAGCGCCGTCGCATCGAGCGCCTCCTCCGTTTCGAGGAACCAGTCGGCGACGAATACGGCTTGAAGCTCCAGGACGATCGGGCCCGTTACCCGCACGACCAGCTCCTGGTTCCTCACGCGAGGATTGAAATCCGCATTGACGATGTTCTGCGACCCGGCATATCCGACCTCGCCGTCGATCACGGCGATCTTCCGATGGTTGCGGAGGTCCGCTCGCGCCGAGCGCCTCCGCAGCAGGTTGACTGGGAGGACCAGGCGCACCGCCACGCCACCGGCCTCGAGAGCCGCGATCACGCGGGGAGCCCAGGCGCGCGAGCCGAGAGCATCGATGAGAACCCGGCACGCGACCCCGCGATTGACGGCGCGCAAGAGGGCCTCGATCACCGCCCTCCCGGACCGGTCGTCGGCGAAGATGTAGAAGAGCAAATGGACGTGCGACCGGGCCCGGTCGATATCGGCGACGATCCGCTCGATCGTTCCGGCATAATCCGACAGGAGCTCCGCTCCGTTGCCGCCGAGGCTTGGGAACTGGCCGAGATTCTCGATCAAGGCAGCCGCCTGAGCCAGATTTGCAGGCAAATCGGGAGGCCGGTGCTCGGTCACGTCTCGGATCTTGCTCCTGGCCGCCTTGAGCACCTGAGGCATACGGGCAAATCGCTCCCGCCGCCATCCTGGATAGTTTGGACGCCCGATCAGGACGTACAGGAACAATGCCGGCCAGGGCAGAAAGAAGAAGAAGAGCAGCCAACCCTTCGCCGCCTCGGGAGAACGCCGGAAGGGAACGACGACCAGCATCAGGAGCCGGATCACCCATTCCGAGATCAGGTACAGGACAGGCCATGAGAGTGTGCTGATCAGGCTCATCGCGCCAGTCGCCGAGGTTGAGGACACCGCTCAGCTTCCACTAGCATCGAGTGCCGCCCGCAGCCAGAGCGCTGGAACGGACCTGACCTAACAGGACAGGACTGCGTGCAGATTCTTACGGAGAATCCCTTGGGTAAGGGGCAGTCCAGAGCAGGGTAACAATATCCACTCTCTGCCTGGAGAGCAGACAGACCCTAGGTCAAGCGGGTAAAGATCTTCAACAGATTTGATGGAGATCACCATGACCCAGGATTTCGACGTGATTGGAGCGCTCACCCGCTTCTCGGTCGGCACCATCGATGGCCGGGACGCCATGATGGTCATCGAGCTGGCGACGACGCCGGACGAGTTCGCCCGGGGAATCCGGCACCAGATGCCGATTGCCATGACTCCGGCCCATGCCCGCGAACTGGGCAATGCTCTGCTGCTCGCGGCCGAAGCCGCCCAGATGGGAGAAGAGTCGAGCAACGCCGTAAATTGACGGTCGTCGTTGCTTGGAAATACTGCCGGCCTAGTACGCAGTTCGTGAGCCGGTTCTTTGCCTACAAGTACTTTTGCGAAACAGCTGATTGAAGCTGCACGGCGGTGTGCAGAACCCGGTCGAAGGCCCTGTTGCTCGGGCCGCGGGAAGGCAGCGGCAGGGCTGTCTTCAATCTCGGTAGCAGCATCTCACCCCGACTGGTTTCGGAGCCTTCAGGAGACCTGTTGGCGCTTGTCCGGAGGCATGGCGGAACATGCCGGCGACTGCCAAAAATTACGGGAGGGACTTTGCCCTCCCGCGTCAGACCGGCCGGCTCCGGCGCCCTTCGCCCCAAAGCCGTTCTTTGATGCGACGTCGAGCGACTTACGACAGCGGCGCACCGACCACATCGATGTGGTTGGTCTGGCAAGCCTTGACGAGGGCCTCGATCATATCGGGGCTCGGAGCGCCTGCCGGCGGAGGAAGCTCCTCGGCGGTCGCGGGACGGCTGGCCATCCGGATGAGACCTTCGAAATCGGGGCCCTTCGTCACCGTCAGGCAGCGCACGCCCTCGGGAGACTCCACGCGATACGTATGAGGCACGCCCTTCGGCGCGACGACCGTCTCGCCCGCGCCGACGACGACCTGCTCCTGCCCGACCTGGAAGCGCATCTTCCCCTGCAGGATGTGGAAGGCTTCATCCTCGTTGCGATGGACGTGCATGGGAGGAGAATCCCCGTGCGGCATCCGATGCTCGATGACTGCAATGCCATCGCTGCCGTGGTTTGCACTGACCAGGATCTTGACCAGCGTGTTGCCGAACCACAGAGCGTCTACTCTTTTGGATGATACCTGATTGGACACTGAAATCGCTCCTCTCTAATCTTGTTTGAAATTTTGTCTTCCTAATGATTCTCGGACTTCATCTTTCCGCTTGGTTAGATCCACTGAAGCGAGAAAGGAAATTCAATGTTGATATGGGGCATATCAGATCTATGAATTTTGCTGCCTTCGATTTGAATCTTCTCCATGTCTTCGATGCTCTGATGCGCGAACGCAGCGTCACGCGCGCCGGAGAGGCTCTCGGTCTCAGCCAGCCTGCCGTGAGCGCGGCACTCAACCGCCTTCGGCATCTGCTCGACGATCAGCTCTTCGTGCGGCGAGGAAACGACATGGTGCCCACTCCCCGCTCGGAGGACCTGGCGGAGCCGATCCGCGAGGCCCTCGCAAAGCTTGAGACCGCGCTCATAGGGGACCGCTTCTTCGATCCGAGGGCCGCGGAGCGCACCTTCACCCTGTTGGGCGCCGACTTCTTCTCAATGTTGCTGATGCCTGAACTCGCCACCCGGATCGCCGCGAAAGCTCCCAACATTGCCGTGCGATTTCTCGACAGCGCAAAAGGTGACATCACGCGCCTCCTGCAGGAGGATGTGATCGATGCGGCCCTCGAGCGTCCTCTTACGACGCCGGACTGGATTGCGACGGAACTCATGTTCGACTCCCCGTTCGCCATCATCGCGTCCGCCGACCACCCGGCAATCGCCGGCAAACTCGTCCCCGGCACAGCCCTCCCCCTGGATCTGTTCTGCGAAATGCCGCACGCCATCCGCTCCATCGACGGCAGCATGCAGGGCTATATCGACGATGCCCTTTCCAGCCTGGGCCGCAGGCGGAAGGTAAGCCTGGCCCTGCCGCACTTTCAGAGTGTCGCTCTTGTCGTGGCCAAGGGAAAATTCATTGCAGCCGTCCCGTCGCAGTTCGCCCGTGTGGTGGCGCCGTCCCTCAACCTCGCGATCTTCGAGCCGCCCATTCCCGTTCCGGTTCCCGAAATCAAGCTCTACTGGCACAGCCGGCACACCAACAACCCGGCGCATCGATGGCTCCGGCAGGAGATCATGGAGGCTGTCAGATTCATCTGGAACACCGGCGATCGGCCTTAGACTCCACTGCCCGGCAATGGAGCGATCAGCGCGGGCAGACCGTCGCCCGTTTCAACCCTTCAAGGCGTTGCTGTGCAGGTTGTCGTAGAACCTGTCGAAGAACTTCTGCGAGCCCTGGGCCAGGCGGTTTCTGAAGAGCGAGCCTCCTTCCTCCACCAGCACCATCTGCCTCCATGAAAGCTCCGGCATCGGCTGGGCCAGTTCATGGATCCTGCTCTCTTTCCGGATCGCGGGCGACAGAACGATCATCATGATGAGAACCATGAAGATCGCCAGGTGCCTGGCAACGGCCCAGAGATCGCCGGCAATCGCCTCATGCGACGCCCAGGGCTGCGACCCTGGAATGCTCAATAGGGCAAGTCCGGCGAAGGCGACCGCGCCCAGCCAGTTCCAGCGGTCGGTCATGATCAGGGCCAGCCCGCCCATCTGCACGATGATCACGACGAAGCCGAACAGAACTTCCTGCCCCAGGGAATCCGCCCCTCCGGTCTCGACCTCGATGTTGAAAGCCGCCAGCCTTCCGAAGCCGCTGTCCCAGAACAGGGCGGCCATGACCGCGAAGCCGATGAACGTTACCCAACGAGACGCCAGTACTCGAACCAGTATAGTCGACACGGACTCGCCCCAATCCCTATGCCTTGGCCCCCTCGGGACCTGAACGGCAACTTGGAGCCGATTTATAAGAATCATACCGAAGGGTGAGTATCCCCGAATCCGGGAGGGTCAGATCAGGCCGCGCTGGGATGCCTCCAGGGCCGCTTCGGCCCGCGACGAGATCTTCAGCTTGCGGCAGATGGTTTTGACGTAGGTGGCGACGGTATGCTCCGTCAGGCCGAGCCGGTAGGCCACCTCGGGGACGCGGGAGCCGACTCCCAGCAGGGCGAGAACTTCCATTTCCCGTGGCGTGAGAAGGGCGTCGGTGTCCGGCACCTTGCTCTTCGTCCCCGGACGGTCCCGGAAGAAGGCGAACATCCGTCGGGCGATCGACGGCGAAAGGGTCGGCTCTCCTCGCTCGATGCGGCGCAGGTAATGGGCGAGCACCGTCTGCTCCTGATTCTTGATCAGGTAACCCTGAGCCCCGGCCGCGATGGCGTCGAAGAGGTGCTCGTCATCGTCGTAGATGGTGGCGACGATCGGCACGACGGCCGGGCAGTGGTCGACCAGTTCGGGGATCAGATCGATGCCCGACCCGTCGGGCAGGCCAAGGTCCACCAAGGCCAACCTGACCCGGGAGATCTGCTCGGGAGCGGCGGAGCCGAGCCAGCCGCGGGCATCTGTCAGCGTCGAGAAAGCCCGGACCTCCACTCCTGTGAAGGTTTGTCGCAGCACCGTACAGAGCCATTCCTGCGTATCCGGCAGATCTTCCACGACAAGGGCAATGGCTTCTTCGAAATTTGTATCGTCTGACAATGAACTCGATCCTCTTGGAGTTCGTGGTCTCTCATGCACTGGCCTGGAAGCCGCAGAGCGACACCAGAACCGGTCCGAGGTGGCCTTCCGGCCGCCATAACGGCAATCACCGTGTCGCCCCTGCCTACGCGCTCCTTCCGCAACAAGACCCGGTGGTCTATGGTCCCGAAAGAGCAGGATCCGATGGACCGCCCTCGGCAATTGGACCCCGGGCTCGATCCGGCCTCGGCTCATTTTGCGCATCCCTTCACTCCCAAGAGCCCTCCATGACCACGCAGGACAACGACCACCACCTCGACCGCATCCTCGTTCGCGAGGCTTTCGAGAAACAGGCCGCGGGCAAGGAGGCGGGCCGGGCACAGACGGCGGCGGAGGCGTGGGCGGAGCGTAAGCGCGAGGCGCTCAACCGGTGGGTTGCGCTGGAGGGGGAGTTCGAGGCGGTGGTCGAGACGATCAACCGGAGCCTGTCCGGGCTCGGCGCCGCGCTGGTCCTGAGCGCGAACGTTCCCCACGATTACAGCCATGCAGGCGATCCCCTGCTCGCCCGCGGCCGGATGGATCTCTACGAGAACGGCAAGCCGACGCCGAAATACATCGAGTGCAACCTCACCGAATCCGGCATCGTCTATTTCTACATGTTCCTGCCGAAGGGGACGAAGCGGAGCCAGATCCCGATGAAGGAGGTCGATGCCGACCGCATCGAGGCGATCCTGCTCGATTTTGTCGATCTGGCGCTGAACTGAAGCGCGACGCCCGGCCCGCCCGCCCCGGCCTATTTCTGCGCGTGGAGAAGAACTGCAATCCCGTCATGATCGCCGGTCGTGAACTTGGGGTCGCCGACCAGGGCGTTGTCCAGGTTCACGAACCTCGCCACCTTGTAGCCGGTCGTCCGGTCGAGGCTCTGCGTGAAGCTGTCCCGCGCCTGGTTGAAAGAGGCGTAGCGGTGGCGCACCGCCCGGAACGGCGCCACGTCCTCACGGCTGAAAGCGGCGGTGAAGATATAGGCCCCGCCCATCCTGTGGGGGCCGAAGATTCGTCCGTGGTTGTTGTCGAGCTCGAACACGTTGTTGGAGAAGGCGTCGTCCCGGCCCTGGGGAAGCTGGGCATAGAGCCTTCCGCCGATTGAGCCCTGGTAGCCGGTGGAATGTCCGAACCGGACCGGGTACCCCGCCTTCGCGGCCGCTGCGGTGAGACGGGCCTTGGCGTCCTCCGCGCTCGTCGCGCCCTCGTCGAGGATGATCACGTTGATGGGCTCGCGCAGGTTCTTGCCCTCGAAGATCTCTCCGAGCCAGTCCGACGGCACCCCTTGCGCGGTGAGCATCCACTTGCCGATCTCCGGAAGATCTTGGGGCGCGGCGATATCGGCGGCTGCCGTGCCCGTCCCTGGCGTCCCGGTCGCCTGCTGGGCTCGAGCGGCGGGGCTCGCGGCCGCGAGGGCTAGCCCTACGAGAAGAATGCGGCGCCGGATCGTCACGCGGGCCTCCCATGCGATGCCTGCCCATCGATACCACGAGGAGCCACGTGCCGCCATGCAACCCCGTAAGGGAATCTACGAACTGACAAGGCCCCTCCGCTTCTCCTAAAAGAACGGTCCCGCCGGATTAGGATGCCGTTCGACGTCGTATACGTTACGTCATCCTCTGCAGGGGAGTAGCTCAACCGGTAGAGCGCCGGCCTCCAAAGCCGGAGGGTGCAAGTTCGACTCCTGCCTCCCCTGCCAATTCCGTCATGACCCGCATGCTTCAAGCTGAGCCGTCAGGTGATCGGCGGCGGCAACGCTGCTAAGGTCGCCTCCGGTTTCAGAACCTGGAGGGCGGAGATGAAGACGATCCTGATCACGGGCGCCAGCCGCGGCATCGGCCGGTCGGCGGCCCTTCTGGCCGGCGAGAGAGGCTGGTCCGTGGGCGTGAACTACACCCAGAACAGATCGGCGGCGGACGAGGTGGTCGATCTCGTCACCCGCTCCGGCGGCCGGGCCGTCGCCATCCAGGGCGACGTGGCGGTCGAGAACGACGTGGTGGCCATGTTCGACCGGGTGGAGCAGGCTCTCGGTCCGCTCGACGGGGTGGTGGCGAATGCAGGCATCGTGGGCCCGCCGCAGGCGCTGGCCGACATGAGCGGAGAGCGCATGCGCCGGATGTTCGAGGTGAACGTCCTCGGCGCCTATCTTTGCGCCCGCGAGGCCGCGCGGCGGCTCTCGAAGAGCCGCGGCGGCCGGGGCGGCTCGCTGGTGTTGGTTTCCTCCATCGCCGCACGCTTCGGCTCGCCCTTCGAATACGTGGATTACGCCGGCTCGAAGGCCGCCGTGGACACCCTGGCTTTGGGCCTGTCCAAGGAGCTCGGCGCCGAGGGCGTGCGCGTGAACTCGGTTCGGCCGGGCGTCACCGAAACGGACATCCACGCGAGCGGAGGCCAGCCCGACCGGGCCCAGCGCGTCGGAGCGACGACGCCCTTCGGGCGGGCCGGACGGCCGGAGGAGATCGCCGAGGCCATCGTCTGGCTGCTCAGCGACGCCTCCTCCTATGTCAGCGGCGCCCTGCTCGACGTGTCCGGAGGGCGGTGATCCCGGTCAGCGGCAGGTGTCGTAGGGGCCCATGTCGAAGTGGAAATGATCCCGGTGCGCCTCGTTGTAGTCGGGGCTCAGCACCACGTCGAAGAAGCGGCAGGCCCCATCCCGCACCGCCCTGAGAAAGGCGGCTTCTCGCGGGTCGGAACCGCTCCAATCGTCAAGGAGCGTGATCTTCCGCCCGTCGGCCAGAACGAAGCCGGCGATGTCGATGGCGTTGGCCATCGCATGCTCGCTTCGCCGCCCCGAGGCACGATGATTGATGTTGCGGCACGCATAGGTGCCGAAATGGATGACGCTCGCCACCTCCTGGCCTAGATGCTGCCGGGCCGCATCCTGCAGCACATGGGTTTCCAGGAGGGCCCAGGCGGCGGCGAGCGGACAGGTGGCCGTGAAGCTGCGACTGAAGTCGACGGTCGAGCGCGCCACCTCGACCGCGTTGGCGAAGCCGCAGCCCTCGCCGAGCACCTGGTCCGGCACGGGGCTGAAGTGCAGGGGAGAGTTCTCGATCACCGCGAGGCACTGGCCGACCTTGTCCTCCAGGCGCGAGAGCTTCATGCGCGTCAGCCAGTTCGGCGCATCCGCAATACGCAGCGGCGCGAAGGGGTTGAAGCGGTCGGGAACGACGATGGCCCCCGTCCAGACGAGGCCCGACACGAGCGCCAAGCCGGCAAGGGCCACGATCAGGAGCCGCCCGACGATCACCGGCAGCAATCTCGAACGGCGCGGCGGGCTGGGACGCTCCTCTGACATCTCCCTGTTCTAGGGCTCCGCGCCGGAACGTTCCACCCGCCGCCCCGACGTGAGGTCGGTCACAGTCGCGGCACCGAGCCTGCGCTAGCCTCCGGCCCATCCATCGAAGGAGGTGGCCGATGAAGACGCTTCTCTCTCTTCACATCGCGAGGGCGTTCGTGCTGAGCCTGCTCCCCGCCGCCGAACCGCAGCCGCTCTGGATCCCTGAGGAGGATGACCCGCTGCTCCCCCTCGGCGGCCTGTGGCGCTGACATCCCATTCCGGCGGGGCGCGAGATGCGGCCCCGCCCTCGCCGCGTCCGGTCAGTGAGCCTTGTCGGGCGTGGAGGCCGACATCCTGTCGACATAGGCGATGCCGATGGCGGAGAGGATGAAGACCGCGTGGATCATGGTCTGGAGGATGATGCCGGTTTCCGTGTAGTTGCTCTTGCCGGGGATGCCGACATGACCCGCCTCGATGAAAGTCCGCAGCAGGTGGATCGACGAAATGCCGATGATGGCCATGGCGAGCTTGATCTTGAGGACGCTCGCATTCACGTGGCCCAGCCATTCAGGCTGGTCCGGATGCTCGTGCAGCCGCAGGCGCGACACGAAGGTCTCGTATCCGCCGACGATGACCATCATCAGAAGGTTCGAGATCATCACCACGTCGATCAGCCCGAGCACCACCAGCATGATCTGCTGCTCGGTGAATTCGGTCGCGTGCAGCACGAGGTGCCACAGCTCTTTCAGGAACAGAAAAACGTAGACGCCCTGCGCCACGATGAGCCCGAGATAGAGCGGCAGTTGCAGCCAGCGAGAGCCGAAGATCAACGATGGAAGGGGCTTCAAGGCGGAAGCGCCGGACAGCGGCGGGAATTCGCGGTGATGCGACATGGTCGGTCAGGTCCGTGAGGAGGGAATCAGCCCAGCCGGAATCCTTGCGGCTCCGGCGAGCGCGCGAGAGATGACGAAGCTTGACCGTTTGCGCAAGTCTCAGACTCCGTCGGCCCCAACGCCCGCTAGTTTTATCACCTTCATCGGACCTTAGTCCCTCCTCCGCGCCGTCCTTGGTCCGTGGGCGCCTGTCAGGGGAGTGCTAAGCTTTTCCTCAGCTGGAGGGACCGACAATGAACGCCAACTGGAGCAAGCCCCAACCGATTGCGACGGCACCGAAGAACGATGGAGCGAACGGCACGATCCTGGTTCACTGCGCCTCGGGCGCCGGCTGGCAGACGAGCCGCTTCTTCGACGGCAAATGGGTGGACGCCGCCACCCTCATGCGCGAACTTGACCCAACCCATTGGCTCCCGGTCCCGGGCGGGATCGAAGAGGAAAGCCGGCCGCCGCGCGCCGCGCCTCGGGCCGCGGACTACGACGGCTTCTTCCGGGCGTCTCTCGACCGTCTCAAGGCCGAAGGGCGCTACCGCGTCTTTGCAGACATCGAGCGCCTGGCGGGCCGTTTTCCGGAGGCCCTGTGGCACAGCCCGGACGGCACCCGCAAGATCACCGTATGGTGCTCGAACGACTATCTGGGCATGGGCCAGAGCCGGGACGTGACCCGTGCCATGGTCGAAACGGCCTGGCGCCTGGGCACCGGCGCCGGCGGCACGCGCAACATCTCGGGCAACAACCACCCCATCGTCGAGCTCGAGGCCGAGCTTGCGGACCTGCACGGCAAGGAGGCGGGCCTCGTCTTCACCTCGGGCTACGTCTCGAACCAGACCGGCATCTCCACCCTGGCCAAGCTCATCCCGAACTGCCTGATCCTGTCGGATGCGCTCAACCACAACTCGATGATCGAGGGCGTGCGCCAGTCCGGCTGCGACAAGCAGATCTTCCGCCATAACGATCTCGCCCACCTGGAGGAGCTGCTCAAGGCGGCCGGGGACCGGCCGAAGCTGATCGTGTTCGAGAGCGTGTACTCCATGGACGGGGACATCGCGCCGATCCACGCCATCTGCGATCTGGCCAAGCGCTACGATGCCATGACCTATCTCGACGAGGTCCATGCGGTCGGCATGTACGGCCCCCGGGGCGGCGGCATCGCCGAACGCGACGGCGTCATGCACCGGATCGACGTGATCGAGGGCACGCTCGCCAAGGCCTTCGGTGTCATGGGCGGATACATTGCGGCCTCCGCGACGATCGTCGACGCGGTAAGGAGCTTCGCGCCCGGCTTCATCTTCACCTCCGCCTTGCCGCCCGCCGTCGCGGCGGCGGCGACAGCCTCCGTCCGCCACCTCAAGGGCTCAGCCATCGAGCGGCAGCGCCAGCATCTCCAAGTCGCCAAGACCAAGGACGCCCTGTCGCTCGCCGGGCTTCCGCTCCTCGACACGCCGACGCATATCGTGCCCGTGATCGTGGGCAATGCGGAAGCCTGCAAGGCCGCGACCGACCGGCTTCTCGAAAAGCACGGGATCTACATCCAGCCGATCAACTACCCCACCGTGCCCCGCGGCACCGAGCGCCTGCGCATCACGCCCACACCGCTCCACACCGACGAGCACATCGCGGCTCTGAGCGCGGCTCTCGTCGAAGTCTGGACGGCGCTGGGACTGCCGCTCTGGACCGGCTTCGCCGCCCCCAAGAGGAAGCAGTGCTCCAACGGGAAATCCGCCTGCACGGGCAATCTCTGCGGCAAGGTCCTGCACTGCGAGGAAGCGTTCCTCTGTGCGATCTCGGACGCCGAGGCCCTCGCGGCGGCGCGGGCGGACGCCCTGCTCTAGGAGCGCCCCTGAAGACGGGTATGGACGGACAAGCGTATCCTTTGTCCGTCCCCCATTTCGGTGTAAGATCCCTGTCGGTCTCTGACGGAGGCAAAGCAATGACAGTCGAACGCGCGATTCTTCTGACGGTGGGCGGGCTCATCATCGTCAGCATCCTGCTCGCCGTCTACGTGAACCTCAACTGGCTCTGGCTCACCGGCATTCTCGGCGCTCACCTAGTGCAGGCATCGTTTACGGGCATGTGCCCCGTCGTGATGATGCTCAAGCGGCTCGGATTGCCTAGCAAGCCAGGGTTCACCTGAGACATCGCGCTTTCCGGGTTCAGTGGCCGAGCACTTTCTCCAAAGCCTCTTCGAGGTTGCGGATTTCGATCGGCTTGGAAAGTGTCGGGCGTCCGGTGAAGTCGAGCCACGGCTTGTTGAACCAGTCGCACAGCTTGTCGAGGCCCGAGCGCCAGATCATGACGGGGGCGAAGTCGGCAAGCTCGCGGAACTCCCGTTCGCCGAGATCCTGATTTGGTGAGGCAGATTGATCCAAGGATTCCATCGAGCGAAGCGGGGCCGTTCGCGCAGCACGGCATGCACATATAGAGGAAAAGATCGATCGCCCAAGGACCGTTTTCCGCCCGGCCGGGAGGAGCGGCCGGCGCTTCGCCCGCAACCTACCTGTTGGACTGGCCCGGAGCGACACTTCGGCACCGGTACCCGACGAAGCACTGGGGATTGTCGGCGGTCGGAGCCCAGGCCGTCTCGTATCCTTCGGTGACCGCGCAGAAGCCGCCACCGCTCACGAAGCGGTCATAGGTGTAGGGGCCGGTGTTCAGCACGATCGCGCCCTGGGATCGCACGAGACCGGCCGCTTGGGCACAACTCATGGCCGTGGTGTTCGGTCTCGTTTGAGACCAGGCCTGCGTGCCGAACAGGATCGCGAGGAGAATGACAGCCAGTCTCGACATGAGCCACCTATCAGCAGTCGGGGAGACGCTATAGAGGCTGGAGCGCTTCCTCGGCCGGTCAAGGACAGCGCACATCACGGAATTGTCAAGGCTGGCGCGCCGGCACAAGAAAAAGGCGGCTCGCGATGAGCCGCCTCGATCAGTCGCTTGTTCGGGACTTATCCGCCGTAGGGCGACACGCAGGCCTGCCGCGGCCCGTTATAGGGCTGATAGGAGTTGTCCGACACCCGGTAGGACTTCCAGCGCTGCTCGCACCATGCCATATGCGCCGCGCTCAGGCGGACCGGAGCATAGACGGGGGCCGCTGCGACCGCGGGCTGGTTGGCAATGGCGCCGCCGATGATGGCACCGGCAACGAAAGCCGCCGGCGGGAACCACCAACCATTGTAGTGGCGATAGCCACGGCGGTACTCCCTGAAGCCGCGATGACCGTTGTAGTAGCCCCATCTGCCGCGATGCTCGAACCGCGGCCGCTCGAAGCGGCGCTCGAACCGATCCCGGTCGCCGTCGCGGCGAAACTGGACCTGCTGGACAACATCATCACCGCCCTTTCCAGAAATTGCTGGAAACGGTGCAGCATTCGCGCTCGACAACGTGGATCCTGCGAAAGTAAAGGCGAGCGACAACGCACAAAGACCTGAAACAACTCTCTTCACGACTATCTCCACAGGCATCGATATGTCTTATGCCGGATACGAAATTGGCTCCTGGCCAGTGAACGCAAACTGAATGCTGACATTAAGCTTTCGTAAGGTTCAGCATGCGCGATCCCTGCCTGTGGCTAGCCGGGAAAGCCGACTTGCTGTAATCGGGCCCGGAGGTCGTCGGGAGACAAGCATCGAGCCAGCTTCCCGCGCTAGAGTCCGGAACCGCCTCGTCCCGACCTATTTCATCGAATCATTTTTCACCAATGAACTTAGACCCACCGACGCTTGGTTTCGTGTTCGTTCTGACGACGGCGGTCCTCGGAATCCTGCTTCTGTTCGCTTGGCTCATCAACCGCACGATTACCGCCCTCGCCTGGTGGGGCAGCGCATTCGTCCTCGTCTTCTGCGGCATGGCTCTCGTGAGCCTGGACCAGAGCCCCCCGGGCATGAGGGTGCTTCTCGTCGCCAACGGCTTCATGGCCCTGGCCTACGGCGCCCTCTATTCGGGATGCAGGGTGTTCAACGGCCGTTCGGGCGCGTTCCAGTCGCTCGTCGTTGGCCTCGTGGTCTGGCTGGTTGCGTTCCTGGCCATCCTGGACAATGCAGGGGCCCGACTGCTCGTCATGTCCCTGATCGCAGGCACCTATGCCGGACTTTCGGCCTGGGAACTCTGGCGACACGGACCGCACCGCCTGACATCCCAGCTCACAGCGGTCTTCCTCCTCGTCGGCCTGACCGTTTTCAATGCGTTCCGGGGCGTGCTCGGCGTGTCGGCGACCTCGGTGTTCTGGATCGACGTCTTTGCCAAACGCTGGTCGTCCGAGATGGCGCTCATCCTCGTCGTCTACATGCCGGCTCTGGCCTTCATCTTCCTGTCGATGGCCAAGGAGCGCATGGAGATTGCCTACAAGCATGCCGCCCTCGTCGATCCCCTGACCGGCATTCCCAACCGGCGCGCCTTCTTCGACAGGGCCTCGGGCCTGATCAGGGCGGCGGGCCAGAAACCCGTGAGCTGCCTGCTGTTCGACCTCGACCGGTTCAAGGGCCTGAACGACCATCATGGCCACGACATTGGGGATCAGACGCTGCGCATCTTCAGCCGAACGCTCAGCGAAAAGGTCCCCGGAAAGGCTTTCGGGCGTCTGGGAGGCGACGAGTTCGCGGCGGTTCTGCCTCTCGACAGGAATGAGGCTCGAGCCGTCGCGGAGGACATCAGGCAGTCATTCGCATCGGCCGCGGAAGCCGTTCTGCGACTGCCCATCCAGGCAACGGTCAGCGTCGGGTGCGCGACCGCGAATGCCAGCACGGTCGAGCACCTGCTCGGGGAAGCGGACGAAGCTCTCTACCGGGCGAAATCCGACGGCCGGAATGCTGTTGCGGCGATCGGCGGCAAACCTCCCAGATCCGGTTCGACGCGACGGCGCGACTGGGCGGCCTCCTGACCTTCCACCTCACCCCTCCGCTTCACGCGGCGCGCCGATGCGCGAGCGGTGCGGCGCGAAGAAGCAGGCAAGTCCCAGGATCACGCCCGATACGGTCGCGATCATCCCGGCCGCGCTGACCGCATCGTTGCCGCCGAGCCAGAGCGGCCCGTACCCCGCCAGCACATAGCCCAGAACCGCCGACAGGGTGGCGAAGACCAGGCTCCACGCCACCTGCACCTCCAGGCGGTTGGTCATGAGCCGCGCGGCGGCCGGCGGACAGATGAACATGGCGATCACGATGATCGATCCGACCGCATCGAACGCCGCCACCGCCGCGACGGCGGCCGTCATCACTAACGCGAGGCTCAGAAGCCCGGTCCGGATGCCGAGGGTGGCGGCAAATCCCTCGTCGAAGGTCGAGAGCTTCAAAGGGCGCCAGAACAAGGCGGTCAGCACGGCGATGAGCAAGGTCACCGCCGCCATGCGTCCGAGTTCCGGCGGCAGATCGGCGAGCGCCTCCCGGTCGAGGAGCGAGCCCCAGCCCTCCGCCGACAGCCAGATCAGGCTTTCGAGGTTGCCGTAGAGCGCGTGCTCCACGTCGAGATGCACGGAACTGGTATCGCTCTGCTCCAGCAGCAGGACACCCGCCGCGAACAGGGACGTGAAGGTCACGCCCATGGCCGCTCCCGGCTCGACCCGGCCGAGCCGTCTGATCGCCTCGATCAGCACCACCGCCACGACGGCCGCGCCTGCGGCCCCGATCATCATCGGCCAGGTGGCGATCGTGCCGGTGATCAGGAAGGCGACGACGATCCCCGGCAGGGCGACATGGCTGATCGCATCGCCGATGAGAGCCTGCCGGCGCAGGATCAGGAAATTGCCCGGCAAGGCGCAGGCGATGGCGGCGAGAACGCCGATCGCCAGGGGCGTGAGGCTCAACTGGACAAACTCGGCGCCCATCAGGCTGCCCCTCCCACGACCGAAGGGCTGCCGATGCGGCGGTCGATCTCCGCGATCTCGTCCCTCGTCAGCACTGTCTCGATGGGCGTCAGGCCGTCGTACCGACCGGGCACCGCGTCGTCCTGGTAGATCTGCCGTGCGATGTCCCACCGCCGCTCGTCGCGGAGCACCTTCGCGCTCTGCGCCCTGCCGGCCTCAGTCGGAACGCCGTCCCGGCGGATCAGTCCGGAGCGGCGCAGCACGGCGAGGGTCAGCGGATCGAAGATCGGCTCCCCATGGGCAAGGGAGAGCAGGCCCTGGCGCCGATGCACCAGCACCTGAAAGCGCCGGCGGCGGAGGAGAGCGGCCAGCACGCCCCGGACGGGCGCGACCAGGAGGGATGCGAGGAACAGCGCGAAGCAGACGAGCACGATGATCGGCCCCGTCGGCAGATGCGGCGCGGACGCGGAGAAGGCTGCGCCGACATAGCCGGAGGCGCCGCCGACAAGACCCGCAATGCCCACCAGCCGGTCGGTCCGGTCGGTCCAGAACCGCGCCGTCACCGACGGGATGATGAGCATGGCGACGACGAGAACGAGGCCGACGACCTTGAGCCCGACGACTGTGACGGCCATGACGAGCAGCATCATCGCGAGGTCGATGGTGCGGACGGAAACGCCCGAGGCGGCAGCGAATTCCGCATCGAAGGCCACCAGCGTCATCGGTCGCCGCAGCAGGACGATCGTGGCGATGGCGCCGACGCCGCCGATGGCGATGATGACGGCGTCCTGAAACAGCATGCCGGCCGTCGAGCCGAGCAGGAAGCCCTCGAGACCCGCCTGCTTGCCGCGGGACATGGTCTGGATGACCGTCAGAAGCACGATGCCGAAGCCGAAGAAGACGGACAGGACCGCGCCGATGGCCGCGTCCTCGGCCAGACGGGTCCGGCGCGTGATCCACTCGACGATCAGGAGGCCGAGGCACGCCGACAGCGCGGAGCCCAGCAGCAGACCGAGGAGATTGCGCCCGTCGCCGCCGAGGGCGACCATGACCATGAAGGCGAGCCCCACGCCCGGGAGCGTGGCATGGGCGACCGCATCGCTGACGAGGGCGCGCTTGCGCAGGAAGAGAAAGGCGCCGCCGCTTCCGGCAGCAATGCCGAGGAGCGCGGCCCCGACCGCGACCAGAGCGGCGTTATAGCCCGATTGCAGCAGCAGAGCGCTCACGAAAGGACTCAGCATCGGTTCAGGCCGTGGGCAGCTTGAGCTGGTCGATATGCGTCGTCGCCAGGCGCCCGCCATAGGTGGCCTGAAGGGTTTCGGCCGTGAACGTGGTGGCCACCGGCCCCTCGGCGATCTTGCGCACGTTGATGAGGAGCACATGGTCGAAATAATCCACCACGGTTGCGAGATCGTGGTGGACGCAGACCACTGTGCGCCTTTCCGCCTTCAGCGATTTGAGCACGTCGATGATGGCCTTCTCCGTGGCGGCATCGACGCCGGCGAACGGCTCGTCGAGCAGATAGAGATCGGCATTCTGAGCGAGAGCCCGGGCCAGGAACACGCGCTGCTGCTGGCCGCCCGAGAGCTGGCCGATCTGGCGGGCCGCGAAATCGGCCATGCCGACCCGCTCCAGGCAGGCGAGCGCCTTCTCGCGATGACGCCTCCGCACCAGGCGGAGGAGTCCGAGTTCCCGGTAGAGCCCCATGAGGACGACATCGATCACCCGCGCCGGGAAATCCCAGTCGACGCTCGCCCTCTGGGGCACATAGGCGATGCGGCTCCGGGCTTCCGCCAGGGGTCGGCCGAAGACCGTCACCGTTCCCGAGAGCGGCGGCACGATGCCGAGGGCGGCCTTGAGGAGCGTCGACTTGCCCGCCCCGTTGGGGCCGATGATCGCGGCCATGCTCCCGGACGGTACGGCCGCATCGACGGAAAAGACCGCGGGCCTTTCGCCATAGGACACCGTCATGCCCTGGACGACGAGCGGATGATCGGCAGCATGGGCCGCGTGCATGGCTCGTCCTTCCTTGACGGCGATCCGAACAGGGGCGGCTGTCATGGCATGGCCTCTCAGCTTCCGACCGACAGACGGCCGCGCATCCCGCGTTCGGGCACGTCGCCGCCAAGGGCCCGCGCGATGGTCGTCGCGTTGTGGTCGATCATGCCGAGATAGGTGCCCTCGTAGGTGCCGTTCTCGCCCATGGCGTCGGAGAACAGCTC
This sequence comes from Microvirga sp. GCM10011540, assembly GCF_042650665.1. NCBI lineage: Bacteria > Pseudomonadati > Pseudomonadota > Alphaproteobacteria > Hyphomicrobiales > Methylobacteriaceae > Microvirga > Microvirga sp. GCM10011540. The sequence goes on from NZ_JBHSBQ010000039.1 coordinate 38,564, forward strand.
GCCGCCGACGATAACCTTGTGGCCCCGCGCTGCGGCGCCCTCCACGAGGGCGCGGATGTTGCGGTCGGAGACGGAGGTCTCCACGAAGACGGCGCGGACCTTGCGGGAGACGAGCATGTCCACGAGTTCGGAGATCCGGCTCAGTCCCGCCTCGCTCTCGGTGGAGATGCCCTGGATGCCGAGCACCTCGAAACCGTAGGCCGCGCCGAAATAGTTGAAGGCGTCGTGGGCGGTCAACAGCACGCGGCTCTCGGCAGGAACGGAGGCGAGCACCTTCTTCGCATAGGCGGCGAGTTCCGCCAGGTCCTTCAGATGAGCCTCGGCATTGGCCTCGAACGTGGCCTTCGCCTCGGGCCTAGCCGCAATGAGCGCATCGCGAACGGCGATGACCACGTGCGACCACAGGTCCGGATTCATCCAGACATGGGGATCGAACTTGTTGGCGTAATCGTCGTGAGCCTGAAGCTTCTCCTTCGGCAGCGCCTCGGCCACCGCGACCACGGCGCGCTTGCGGCCGAGGTCGCGCATGAAATCCTCCATCTGCGCTTCGAGATAGAGACCATGCCACAGCACGAGGTCGGCATTGATCATGGCGACGATGTCGGTGCGCGTCTGCCGGTAGGAATGGGGATCGACGCCCGGCCCCATGAGGGCCTTAACCTCGACCAGATCGCCCCCGACCTGCCGGGCGGCATCGGCGATCATGCCCGTCGTGGCGACCACCTTGATCGGCCCGGCCTGCGCCCGGGCCGGAGGCACGGCGCCCGAGAAGGCCGCCAGCGCGGCGAGCGCGGCAGCGAGACCCAGGAAACGTCGCTTCGACAGGGGCATCGGGATCGTCCTCTCCTCTTCCGGCATCTCCGGCCGGTCGGGCACGAGGCCGCAGGCGCGGCTTCCGTCACTCTGCAATGCTAGTGCAAATGATTTGCAGTCGTCAATGCAATTGCAAATGATTTGCATCTAGCTTCTCTCGAAGGCCGCTGCCTGGGGATCGAACCCGGGCTGAGACCCGGATTTTCAGATGGCAATCGGCCCCGCGTCCGCGCCGTCTTCAGCCGGCGCCGGGCGGAATTTAAGATCCGCGAACCACAGGGTCCGGCCCCGCCGAGCCGAGGCGCTGCAGCCCGACGGCGATGGCGGCCAGCCCGAAGAGGGTGAAAAGCAACCCACCGGGCACCCACATGATCACGCCGCCGAGCTGCTGGTCGTCCAGGGGCGAGAGACCCCAGGGCCAGGTCGTGCCGGCATGCGGCTCGAAGAGCGGGCGCGGCGCCAGGGTCAGGAGAGCGCCCAGGAGGCTCATCTGAATGGTGGTGGCGAAGCTCACCAGGATGGTGGAGCCGACGCGTTCCATGCGGCTGAACAGGGTGTGCCAGAGCCCCAGCGCCGCCGCGAAGGTGGTCAGGTGCATGATCCAGTAGACGATGTCGCTCCGGAGCGTGGCGTCGTAGGGGCCGGGCAGATGCCAGGTCCAGAGCGTGACGGCGAAGCCGATGGTGGCGATGGCAGGCAGGTGCCTTTCCGCCGCATGGCCAAGCCGTCCGAGCGTCCATCCGGGAGCGAGGGCGCGAAGCGCTGCGCCCGGCTGTCCAAGCACGACGAGAGGCGCCGCCAGGAGGGTCAGGATCATGTGCTGCGCGACCCTGGCCGAGAAGAGCGCCACGCTCAGGTTGCACAGGGGCGAGACGAGGGCCGCCGCGAGAATGGCCCAGCCCAGATAGAAGCTCGCCTGCCGGCGCCCGTCCACCGTCGCGCTTCTCCGGCATCCGAGTGCATAGAGGCCTGCGGTGGCCGCCAGGATGCCGATCAGGATCGGATCCGTGTTCCAGGCCACGGAACCCGGCACCGGAGGAGAGCCGCAATAGGCAATGGTCGTGAGCTCGTCCAAACTGGCCTCCCTTCTGTCATGGCCAGAGCCCTTCACGGTGGCAGGCAAAAGGCTCCCGTAACCCGCCAACGTGCGGCCGGAGCTTGGCGTTCCCTCGATGCGACCGAGACTAGACCGAGGGAACGACGCGCCGGGCGTGATTGTCCCAGATCCACCGGGCGAGATCGCCGCCGACGCGCTCGACGGACTGCCGGTCCAATCCCGTCAGACCGACGCCCGCGTTGCCCGAGGTGACGAGGAAGGCCGTGTTCTGCGGTGCGGGCGCCACTCCGCAGACGTCCGACATGCGCGTGCGTCCCAGATAGCGGCGCGAGGCCCTGTCCCAGATCGCCACGACGTTGCCGCGCGGGCTCGTCGCGGCAATCAGCTCCCCCGATCGGTCCAGGGACACGGAGCCGACATAGTTCGCCATCGAGGCGAGATCGTCCTCCGGCATGTCGAGAAGGATCGTCTCGCCGCGGGCGGTGAGAATCCCGACCAGAGGGACGATGTCGAGCGGATCGCCCTTGAACTGACACCCGAACACGGTCTCGCCATCCGGCGCGCAGGCCAGATGCCGGATGCTGAGGTTGCGAAGATCCCGCCCGAGTTCGACCACGCTCTCGACCTCGCCGGTTCCGGCGCGCAGAAGCGCCAGGCTCGGTTCGAGGGCGCCTTCGTTGAGGGCCTTGCGGCCGCTGTCCGGGTGCGTGCGCACGCCGCCATTGGCGATCACGAGGCGCTCGCCGCCGGGCAGGAAGGCGAGGTCGTGCGGACCGGGCCCGTTCGTGGCCATCTCGCCGATGCGGGCATAACCGGCATCGGCGTCGTAGATTCCGACGATCCCCTCGCCAGTCACGATGCGGTTTTCCGTGGCGAAGAGCAGCCGGCCGTCGGGCGAGAACGTGCCGTGGCCGTAGAAGTGCCGGTCGGGCGCTGCAGGCACCACCTTTCGGACGTGTCCGCTGCCGGGATCGAGCACGGCGAGCCAGTTGCCGGGTCGGCGCGCGAAGACGACGAGTTCGCGTCCGCCAGGGCGCAGCGTGATGTCGTGCCCCCGCGAGGGCAGAGTCGTCGCGAAGCGCAGGCTTCCGTCGAGCGAGAACGCCGCGACGTGGTGAACGCCCGCCGCGTCCGCGCAGGCCGACACGTAGACGGGCTCTCCCGCCAGCGCGGCGCGCGGGGCGAGCCCCGCGCCGATTGCGGATCCGAGGGCGGCGAGAAAGCTTCTGCGGTCAATCGCCATCGAGTGAATTGAACCCTGTCGTGATGTCCAGGATCGGCGGCAGAGCGGCCGCCGTCACCGCTCGGGCCGAGGCCACGGCGTCGCGAAGGAGGACGACGCGGGATCGCCGGGCCGGATCGGCCGCGGCCTCGCCGAGATCCTCCGGGGTGCCTTCGGCGATCAGGGACGCGCCTCCGATGGTGTCGACGACGGTGCGTCCCTCCCCGTCCGCCTGCGGGCCGAGCAGCGCCGCCGCCAGCGCACGCGCGGCTTCGAGGTTGAGGCGGATCGTCCGCGCCGCGCGTCCGCTGCGCCACATTTCGGCGAGGCTCGGACGGGCGGCATCGATGCCGCGCCCGAGCGGGCCGCCGAGCTTGAGCTCCTCGACGACCTGCAGCCCGGTCATCAGCTCCGTCGCGAAGCGCGTCACCGCCTCGCGCGCCTGCGCCTCGCCTGCATTCTCCAGCGCCGGCAAGGTGTCGCGCCGCCACTCGTCGGCAACATCGCGCGAGGTCGAGGCCAGGACGTTCGCAATCGCCTGCCCGGTCCGGCAAAGCCGCTCGGCGGGCGGTGCGCCGGAACGGAGAGCGGAACGGGTCCCGTCCTCGAACAGAAGCCGCTCCAGGGCCGAGAGCCCCTGTCCGGCGACGCTCGTTTCCCGGAAGCGCTCCGGCGCGAAGACCTCCGCATCCGGGCGGGCGACGAGGCCCGACAGCGCCCGCGAGACGGCGTTGCGGCGCTCCGGCCAATGGGCCATGCGCTCGAAGCGGAACTCCGCCTCGATGGGGCCGTAGCGCAGGAATTCGATGCGGGCCCACGCATCCGCGGCGGCACCGAAGGCCGCGTCGAGAGGCGCCGGATCGCGCGGCGGCGATGTCTTACAGAATTCAACCCAGGCTCGGGCTTGGGCCGACGTGGCGGCGGCCAGCGCCTCGTAGCGCGGCAGCACGAAGTCGCGCGCAGCCCGGAGCGCCGTCTCCCGGTGGTCGGCCGCGCTCGCAGGGATGCCGAATGCGAAGACGAGAACGAAGACGATGCCGGCGAGAAGACGTGGCACAGCAAGCTCCTAGAGAGAGGACAGGAAGGCGAGAAGCCGTTCCCGCTCGTCATGGTCGAGAGCGAGGTAGCGCGCGCGTGCATGGCCGCCCTCCCCGCCATGGGCGCGGATCGCCCCGTCGAGCGTCGTAGCGCGCCCGTCATGCAGGAGCCCGGCGCCGGATGCAAGAATCCGCGAGAGGCCCCAGAGCGGCGCCGTGCGCCATTCGCGGGCCTCCACGCCCGGCTCCGTCGCGCCGCCGTCGAGCTCCTCGCCCATGTCGTGCAGCAGAAGATCGGTATAGGCCTCCACCGATCCCCGCGGCGAGGACAAGGCGGGCACGTGACAGGCGGCGCAGCCGATGCGCGCGAAAGTGCTTTCGCCCCGTGTATGGTCGGCCGGTGCGGCGCGCGCGGACGGCGGAACGGCGGCCAGGTAGTCGCGGATCATGGCGACCAGCTCGCCCGTGATTTCGGGCTCGTTCCAGCTTCCGCCATGAGGCGCGGCACGGCACTCCGGCTGACGCTCTCCGCAATCGCCCCAGGGCGCGGGCCGTCCCGGCGTCGAGAGGCCGAGATCGGTCGAGAAGGCCGCTTCGACCATGCCGGCAAGGCTCGCCGCGGATGCCTTCCAGCCGAAGCGCCCGACCCGCTGCGCGCCATCGGGCGCCCGGACAGGGCCGACGCGGCCCGAGATGCCGTCGCCGTTCTCGTCGGCCGGATCGGCCAGGGCGCTCAGGACCGTATCGGGGACGCCCTCCAGGCGCCCGAGCCCACGCAAGGCCGGCGCGAGACGCGCGCCGTGGCGGGTGCCGGATGCGGGCGACCCATGGGCCAGCGCAAGGGGAATGGGTCCTGTCTCGTCAAAGGCCAGACGGCCTTCGGGCGCGACGCCCGGCACCCCGGCGGTCTGGAGCTGACTGCCATAGACCGGATCAGGCCTGCCCGCCCCGTCCGAGAAGCGCAGGACGAGATTGTCGCTCACGATCTTGCCCGAGGCGTCGGTCGCAACGGGCATGCGCTCCAGGCCCGCATGGCAGGAGATGCAGGCCCGGGCGTTGAACAGTGGCCCGAGCCCGTCATTCGCCCGCGTCGAGGACGGCGCGGGCACCCAGGCCCGTTCGAACAGCGCCTTTCCGATGGTGCGGCTCATCCGCCCCTCGGCGACCGCGCTCCCCGCGAGCGCGATGCCTGCCAGGGCGAGGCCGAGGGCGGCGCGCATCACACGGCCCTCACATAGCCCATCATGCCGAACTCCAGATGCTCCAGGATATGGCAGTGGAACATCCAGTCGCCGCGCTCGGCCACGAAGGCGATCTCGATCCGCTCCTTCGGATGCAGCAGCACCGTGTCTGCGAGAAAGCGCGGCACGTCGGAACGCGAGGCGGAGAGAACCTCGAACATGTGGCCGTGAAGATGGATCGGGTGCGGATGGGGCGTCGCGTTCATCAGCTCGAACACGTAGGATCGACCCGCCTCCAGCATGGCGAGCGGTGGAGGCATCCGGCGGTGATCGGCATTGGGCCAGGAGGCCTTGTTGATGGCCCAGAACGTCGATTCCTGCACGCAGAGCGAGTCGAGCAGCACCTTGGCGAGAGGATCGTCCTGCGCCACCGCCTGCACGAAACCGGCCGCGCCCGTCGCGGCGCTGAACGCGAAGCTCATGCGCTCGGCATTCTTCAGATCGGCGCGCGGCACGCTCGATACGTAGAGCGGCTTGGGCGAGAAGGGACGCGGCTGCAGGCCGGACGGGGCCGCCCTCACCGTCGCCAACGGCCAGGGCTCGGCGGAGAAGTAGTCGAGCACCCGAAAGGTCCTGCCAGCGGCGGGCGCGCGCACGAGCACGTCGAGCCGCATCGCCGCGCCAAGGCGCCAGCTGTGCAGCGGGAAAGGCGTGATCGGATTGCCGTCGGTGGCGATCACGTAAGCCTCGGCTCCCTCGACGCCGACCTCGATCATGCGGGTGGCGTCGAGATTGAGGATGCGAAGGCGAATGTCCCCATGGGCGGGAACCTCCGCCGAGAAGGCCTGCTCCCCGTTGACCGCGCGCACGGTGCCGAAGGTGCCCGCGCGGCTTGCGCCTTCCAGGGTGTCGAAGGACAGCCACGATCCGTCCTCAGCCAAGCGCCAGTCCTTGCTGGCGAGCACGAGATCGGCATGGGACGGCTCCTGCTCGTCACCCTCGACGATCAGGATGCCGGCAAGCCCGCGGCCGACCTGCCCGGTTTCGTTGCAATGCGGGTGGAAGAAGAAGGTGCCCGTATCGGGGGGCGTGAACTCGTAGGCGAAGGTCTCGCCCGGATTCACCGGCGGCTGGGTCAGATACTGCACCCCGTCCTGGCTGTTGGGCACGCGGATGCCGTGCCAGTGCATGGAGGTGTGCTCCGGCAGCCGGTTGTCGAGCCGCGCGCGCAGCGTGTCGCCGAGGCGCATCCGCACGACGCCGAACAGATCGTCCGTATAGGTCCAGACGCGCGACACGGGCCCGGAAGGCCCCAGGAGCCGCGCCTCGCGCTCGGCCGCCACGAAAGTGAGATCGTGCCGACGCCCCGCAGGGACGGAAGGCCGCGCGGGCAGACCTTCGCCCGCCCGCGCAGGCGATGTCCGCATTCCGGTCCCCGCGAGAGCGCCGGCTCCCGCAAGTCCTGCCATGCCTCCCAGAACGGTGCGGCGCGTCAGCATGGAAGCCTCACTGCACCGCGGAGGGATTGTCGAGACTGTCGGAGCCTTCGATCTCGATCTTGAGACCGAGCGCGCTCACCAATCCCTCGATGGCCCGGGCCTGCGCGACGAGCGCATTGACGCCCTCCTCGACCACGCGGTTGCCCTCGGCATTGCCCTCGGCGATCATCTGATCGTAAGCCTCGACGCCCTTGTCGGCACGCTGCTTGATGGCGCCGAGCTTGTCCGTCGCGCTCTTCATGGCGGCCTCGACCTTGCCGGCGGCATCGCCGGCCTTGCTCTTGGCATATTCGGCCAGGCTTGCACCTTCGAAGACGTTGCCGTCTGGGCGAACGTAGCGGCCGTTGTAGATCGCAGTCATGCCGACCTGATCGTAATAGTGCGAGTTGTGGGTGTTGTCCGAGAAGCAGTCATGCTCCTCCTCGGGATCGTGCAGGATGAGACCGAGCTTCATGCGCTCGCCGGCCAGTTCGCCATAGGAGAGGCTGCCGAGTCCGGTGAGGATGGTGGACAGCCCCTCTTCGGGGGGCTTCGCCGTCAGGTCCTTGCGGGCGGCGCCGTCGGCGCTCCAGGCCTCGACCATCTCGGACAGATCGTCCACGAGAAGCTCCGTCGCAGCGCGCAGATAGTCGCGGCGGCGCTCGCAATTGCCGTGGGTGCAGTTGTCGAGCGAGTAGTCGCTCGCAGGCCGCGCGCCCGCCCCGGCCTTGGTTCCGTTCAGATCCTGCCCCCAGAGCAGGAACTCGATGGCGTGGTAGCCGGTGGCGACATTGGCCTCGACGCCGCCCGCCTCCTGCAGCTTCTCGCTCAGGAGCTCCTTGGTGATCTTGCCGGCATCGACCTGGTCGCGCCCGATGCGGATCTGCTTGTTGGCGATCACGTTGGCGCGGTAGAGCGGGTTCTCGTCCGACGCCTCGCCATAGGACGATGTGTCCACGTAATCGATCAGCCCCTCGTCCAGAGGCCAGGCATTCACCTTGCCCTCCCACTCGTCCACGAGCGGATTGCCGAAGCGGAAACCTTCCGTCTGCTGATAGGGCACGCGCGCGGCAAGCCACGCCTCGCGGGCCGCCTTCAGGTTCGCCTCGTTCGGCGTCGCCAGGAAGGCATCCACCGCCTTGCTCAGATTGCGGGCGGCCTTCAGCGCATCTTCGTACATGGCCTGCGCGATGTCCGCATAGGTCGAGACCACTTCCCGAGGTTCCGGAGCGGCGCTGTAGGCGGGCGAGAATGCGAGCGCACCGAGGAGCGCCGTGGCGGCGAGCAGGGAACGAGCGGACTTCACGCGAGGAACCTCCTTCTTCAGAGCGGCGGAACCGCGTCCAGTTTAGAACACTTAAAATGTTCTATATTTTTCAGCCACTTAACTACACGAGCCCGCGCCATGGGGCAACCCGGCCACCTTTGGCAGGCAGCCCAAGGTAGGCGATGCAGGGGGTCTCAACGGTGTCCTTGGCCCAGGCGGAAGCCGGTACGAGCCTTCTCGTTGGCCCGCTGCCTGTCAGGTTTTCGGAGGCAGTCGGCAGCATCGTGAACGCAAGGGCCTGCATGGCCCTTGCAGACCCGATCCCGATGCCTGCTGGATGCGCAGTCCTCAAGATCCGCCGATAGGGACCTTCGTTGCAGCGATGCACGGACGTCAGATGACGGCCTCGATCAGGAACGGACCACGTCGCGACATCGCGGCTTTCAGCAGATCCACGAACCCTCTGACGGTCGTCGCCCGGGCGGCCTCCACTCCCATTCCGTTCGCCATGCTCACCCAGTCCAAGGCAGGCTCATCGATATTGAGCATGCGCTGAGCGTTGCGGCCGAAATCGGTTGCGCCCACCGCCCGCATCTCTCCCTGGAGAATGGCGTATTTCCGGTTGGCGAAGACGATGGTGACGACATTCAGATTCTCGCGCGCCTGGGTCCACAGCGCCTGCACCGTGTACATGCCGCTGCCATCGGCCTGCAGGCCGATCACCTTGCGGTCGGGACAGGCGACCGCCGCCCCCACCGCGAGAGGAATGCCGATACCGATGGCGCCTCCGGTCAGCGACAGGAAATCGTGCGGGGCCGAGCGATGGGACAGCCCGAAGAAGCGGCGGGCCGATGTGAGCGATTCGTTGCAGATGATCGCCCCCTCCGGCAGCATCTGCGCCACGGCAATCGAGATGGCGTCCTCCGTCAGATCCCCCTCGGGCAGCGTCTCCCATTCCGTGCAGGGCTGCGAGACCGTAACGGGCGCATCCGGCTTGACGCCGAGCTCGAAGGCCAGCCATGACAGCACCTCCTTCAGGTCGTTCGCCCGCGTCGCCAGCTCGACCACCTCGCAATGGTCCGGAATCAGGCGTCCCGGCTTGCCGGGATAGGCGAAGAAGGCGACCGGAACCTGAGAGCCGATCAGGACGAGGCACTCGATGTCCTTCAGCGCTTCGAGCGCCATGTCGACCGGATAGGGCACCGTGCCGATCGGGACGCGGCCGGCTCCCCGCTCGATACGCCCGTTGGACATCTGCGCGATCAGGCGCACGCCCGCAGCATCGGCGATGCGGGCCGCCGTCTCCAGAGCCTCTGCCCTCAGCGCCTTTCCGCTCAGGAGAAGTGCCGTGCGGCGCCCGGACCGGATCGCCTCCACCGCTTTCCGCATGGTGCCTGCATCGACGGAAGCAGGGAGAGGCAATGCCGTCCGCGCCACGGGCGTATCCGGGATTTCGCCCCAGGCCGCGTCCGCCGGCAGAATGAGCGTCGCCACCCCCGGCAGCGACATCGCCGCCTCATAGGCAGCTGCGGTATCGCGGCCCACATCCTCCGCATTCTCGATGCGGTGCACCCATTGCGACATGGGGCGGGCCAGACTCTCGATGTCGCTGGTCAGCGGCGCGTCGTGCCGGATGTGGTAGGTCGCGTGTTCGCCGACCACGTTGATCATCGGCGTCGAGGCGCGCCGAGCATTGTGGAGATTGGCGAGCCCGTTGGCGAGACCCGGACCGAGGTGGAGAAGCGTGGCCGCAGGCTTGTCGGCCATGCGCGCATATCCGTCCGCGGCGGCCGTCACGACCCCCTCGAACAGGCCGAGCACGCAGCGCATGCGCGGCTTGCGGTCGAGGGCCGCCACGAAATGCATCTCCGAAGTGCCGGGATTGGCGAAGCACACATCGATATCGTTTGCGAGGAGTTCCTCGCAAAGGCGGTCGGCACCATTCATGATTTGAGCGTTCCTTGAAGGTCTTTTCGTTATGCGCTGACTGTTGCAAGCGCCGCCTTGTGGCGGGCATAGAGCGCCAGCCGCTCCTGCAGGCGCGGGTGGATGCCCTCTCCATTCCGGAAGCGGTCGAAGGCGGGGACGCTCTCGGCGAAATGGCAGGCCGCCCGATGGCCGGCGCCGATCTCCCGAAGAGCCGGAACCTCGGAGCGGCAGCGCTCCTGTGCCAGCGGACACCGGGTGTGGAACCGGCATCCGGATGGCGGATTGAGCGGGCTCGGGAGGTCGCCGCCCAGGCTCTTCATCGCCGTGCGGCGGGACGGATCAGGCTCCGGCGCAGCCGCCAGCAGGGCCTGCGTATAGGGATGGCGCGGGTTGTCGTAGAGGCTCTTCTTGTCGGCGATCTCGACGATCTGCCCGAGATACATCACGGCAACACGGTCGGACACATGCTTCACGACCGCGAGGCCGTGAGAGATGAAGAGATAGGTGAGGCCGAACTCCTTCTGGAGATCCTTCAGGAGATTCACGATCTGAGCCTGGATCGACACGTCGAGGGCCGAAACCGGCTCGTCGCACACCACCAGACGGGGCGAGACGGACAGCGCCCGGGCGATGCCGATGCGCTGCCGCTGGCCGCCCGAGAATTCGTGCGGATAACGGTCTGCATGGTAGGGCGCCAGATCGACGAGGCGCAGGAGCTCGCGCACCCGGTCCCGGCGAGAGGCCCTGTCACCTACATTGTGAACGACCATCGGCTCGGCGATGATCTCCTCGACCGTCATGCGCGGGTTGAGGCTCGAATACGGATCCTGGAAGATGATCTGCATGTCGCGGCGCAGGCGCCGCATGTCCTGCCGGGTGGCCTTGGTGATGTCCTGCCCGTCGTAACGGATCGTTCCGGACGTGGACTCGATCAGGCGCATCGCAAGTCGCGCGGTCGTCGACTTTCCGCACCCGCTTTCGCCCACGACGGCGAGCGTCTCGCCGGGCATCAGCTGGAAGCTCACCCCATCGACCGCACGGACGGTGCCGACCTCCTTCTGGACGATGAGGCCCTTCTTGACCGGGTAGAGCTTGCGGACGTCCTCCAGCTCGAGAAGCGGCTTCGTCATACGTGTTCCTCCAGCGGGGCTTTCCAGCAGGCGACGGCATGAGCGTCGGTCAGGGCCGCGAGGGCGGGCTGCTCGACGCGGCATTCGCTGCCGACGAAGGGGCAGCGCGGATTGAAGCGGCAGCCTGGCGGCAGCCTGAAGGGCGGCGGTACGACGCCGGAGATGGCGACGAGGCGATCCACGTCCTCCTCCATCCGCGGCATGGAGCCCATGAGGCCGATCGTGTAGGGGTGCTGCGGATCCTGGAACACCCGGCTGACCGGCGCCCTCTCCACGACCTTCCCCGCATACATGACGGCCACTTCGTCGGCGACCTGCGCGACGACGCCGAGATCGTGGGTGATCAGGATGATCGCCATGCCGGTTTCGGCCTGAAGCTCCCGCAGCAGCTCCAGAATCTGCGCCTGGATTGTGACGTCGAGGGCTGTCGTCGGCTCGTCCGCAATGAGGAGATCCGGCTTGCAGGCCAGGGCCATCGCGATCATCACGCGCTGGCGCATGCCGCCCGAAAGCTGGTGCGGATACTCGTCGAACCGGCGCTCGGGCGACGGGATGCGCACCTTGCGAAGGGCCTCGATCGCCTCCTCCTTCAGGCGAGCGGCCGTTTCCTTGCGGTGCGCCCGCAGTGCCTCGACGATCTGGAACCCGACGGTATGAACCGGGTTGAGGCTCGTCATCGGCTCCTGGAAGATCATCGAGATGCGGTTTCCGCGCAGGTCTCGCATCTTCGACGGCGGCAGCTTCGTCAGATCCGTTCCGCGGAACATCACCTGCCCTTCGGCAATGCGCCCGGGCGGCGGGACGAGGCCCATGACGGAGAGAGACAGCATGCTCTTGCCGCTGCCGCTCTCGCCGACGATGCCGAGCGTCGTGCCCCTTTTGACGGACAGCGAGATGCCGTCCACGGCGCGGATCGCCCCGTTTCGGGTATTGAAGGCTGTGACAAGACCGCGGATGTCGAGGATGGTTTCGGACATGCCGTCTCCGTTACGCGAGCGGGAAGGTCAGAGGCGAATAGGCGCTGACCGGGCGGTTGGCATAATCGCGGGACGGAGCAAGCTCCTCCGTCCACCTTTGGGCCTCGCTCAGGCGCAGGGCGGCCTCTTCGTAATCGAAGGTCAGGACCCGGCCTTCCTCGACGACCTTCCGGCCATCGACGAACACCGTATCGACCGCGCGTTCGGCCGCCGCGTAGATGAGGCTCCGGACAGGATCGCGGACCGGCTGCATCATGGGATGCGTGACGTCGACCAGCACCAGATCGGCCTTGCAGCCCGGCGCAAGGCGGCCGATGTCGTCGCGCAGCAGGGCTCGTGCGCCGCCCACGGTCGCAGCTTCGAACAGATCGGTGGTCGTGAGGGTCCGGGGGCTTTCCGCCATTAATCTCGCCACATAGGCCACGTGGCGCATCTCTTCGAGCATGTTGTGCGGATACGTGTCGGTCCCGAGCCCGATATTGACCCCCGCCCGGCGATAGCGCCCGAAATCCTTCAAGGCGATCCCACGCCTCATGAAGACCGTCGGGCAATGGGCCACCGAGGTTCCGGATTCGGCCAGAATGGTGAGGTCCTTCCGGCTGTGCCAGCCGGTGCGCGAATAGTCGTCGAGAAAGATGCCATGGCCGACGATGCTGGTATCGCCCAGCACGCCGAGGCTTTCGAGCCACTGGATCGGGCTCAGTCCATGGCGACGGGTGATCTCATGGAACTCGACCGTGGACTGCGCCGCATGGATCTGCCACGGCAGCCCCCGCCGCTTTGCTTCGGCGTGACTGTCGCGGATCAGGTCGGGCGTGCAGGTATCGATCTGGGACGGGCTGACCATTCCGGAAAGACGGCCGCTCGGATGGGCCTGCGCCTTCTCGATCAGGTCGAGGGCCTGTTCCATCGCCTTCTCGCCGGCTTTCTCGTCCCACTCGTACTCCACGACGTGGCCGTTGCGGGTGCCCCAGCTGGCGGAGCGGAACATGGGCGACATGCAGACGCGCAAGCCGCTCTGGGCTGCAAGGTCGAACCAGTCCGGATGGGCGCCGGACATGTCGGTCAGGGTCGTCACGCCGGACAGGAGAAGCTCCGAATAGGCGACCCGCACACAGTCCGCGACCGCTTCCGGCTCCGGGCGCAGGATCGTCATGTACTCGTAGAGCGACGAGTTGTAGAGCGCGGGCGAACCGAGCTCGTCTAGGAACCCCTTGTTCAGAGGCTCGCTTGCGGGATGGGAGTGGATGTTGACGAGGCCGGGCATGACCATGCGCCCGGCCCCGTCGATGGTTTCGTCGGCGGGGCCTTGATAACCCCGTCCGACGAAGACGATCTCACCGTTCTCGAATGCGACGTCGCCCCCTTGGATGTAGGTATGCCTGTTATGTTCGGCGTCCCATCCAACCACGAAGGACGCATTCTTGATCACGGTGACGGTCATGGATGTCGCTCCGACTCTCGCGTTCAGCGCTTCAGCTTGATGTCGAGGCCCTTGTAGAGCCCTGCTCCATACACGCCGTGCGGCCGAGCCCCTTCGACGCGTTCACCGGTGACCAGCCACATCGGCTCGGACACCAGCGGCACCCAGACGCTCGCTTCGGTGAGCTGCTGCTGAACGGCGGCATTGGCGCCCTTGCGCGTCGCATCGTCCGTCGCGGTCGTGGCGGTGGCGAGAAGCTGATCGGTCTTCTCGTTCTTCCAGTTCATCCGGTTCGGCGTCGGCGTCTGCGTGCTGCGGAAATAGAGGTTGAGAGCCTCGTTCGCCGTCACGTAGGGATACGACATGTAGAAGGCGTCGAATTCCTGCGTCGCGAGCTTGCCCCAGCCGACCGTGGCGTCCCAGAGCTGGATCTTCATGTCGATGCCGATTTTCCGCAGATCCGCCTGCATGGCCTCGGAGATGCGGGGATTCACGGCATTGCGCAGTCCGTAGACCGTGAACGTCGCCTTCTGGCCGTCCTTCTCGCGAACGCCATCGGACCCGACCTTCCAGCCTGCCTCGTCGAGGAGCTTCGCGGCTGCGGCAGGATCGAATTTCGGCATCATGGAGGCGGACTTCGGGTCGAAGTCCAGAACGGTCGGGTTCAGGAGCGACTGCATCGGCGCGCCCTTGCCGAAATACACGGCCTTGGCGATGGCATCCTTGTTGGTCGCCATGTTGACGGCCCGGCGGATCGCCTCGTCCTTCACCACCGGCTTATCCACCTTGAAGCCCATGAAGGCGTCGTAGATGTAGTTCTTCTGCTGCTGCACCTTCATGCCAGGGATGCGGGAGATCGTGTCGATGGCGATGTAGGGCATGTAGTAGGTGGCATCCGCCTGCTTGGCCTGCATGGCGGCCATCAGCGTGTTCTGCTCGGGGATGACGCGCCACACGATCTGCTCGACCTGCGGCTTCGGATCCTTGTAGATCTCCGGTCCCCATGTGTAGTGGGGATTCTTCTTCATCACGAAGTCCTGGCGCGGCGTCCAGCTGACCCAGCAATAGGGACCGGTGGCGTTGAAGCCCTGCACGCCGAAATTCTCGCCGAGCTGCTCCACGCTCGCCTTGTCGACGACGGAGGCGAAGGAAAGGCCGAGCTGGAACAGCAGGTCGGCGTAGGGTTCCTTCAGCTCATAGACGACGGTGTAGTCGTCGGTGGCCTTGATGTCCTTGACGGGACCGCCGCGGAAGGAGACTGGCGACTTGGAAGCGGGATCGGTCCAGCGCTTGAGGGAGTAGACGACGTCCTCCGCCTTCATCGGGCGGCCGTCGCAGAACTTCACATCCTCGCGGAGCTTGAAGGTATAGGTCTTTCCGTCCTCGGAGACCTCCCAGGACTTCGCCAGGAGCGGCTTGATCGTCTGCATGTCGAAATCGATGCTGACCAGCGTATCGGCGAGCATGTAGACGATCTCCGCCGCGGCCGTCGCGGTGGAGCGGATCGGATCGTATTTGTCGGCGTCGATGACGCGCAGGACCGTGAGCGTGTTGGCCTGCTGGGCCACGGCCGGCAGGGAGCCGACCGTGAGAGCGGCCGCACCGGCGATGAGCATGGATTTCAAGGCTTTAGACATTCTCTGGTTCTCCTCTGGCAGTTTATTTGTTGAGCTTCGGGTCGAGTGCGTCCCGAAGCGCGTCACCAAGAACATTGAACGCAAGCACGATGATGAAGATGAGCAGACTCGGCAGAACCGAGACATGCGGCGCGAAGAACAGGAAGTTCCGCCCATCCGCCGCCATGGCGCCGAGTTCCGCGGTCGGCGGCTGCGCACCCAGGCCGATGAACGACAGCGCGGCTCCGAGAAGGATCACCTGGCCGAAGCGCAGCGTGACGAACACGAAGATCGCCGAGAGGCAGTTCGGCAGGAGGTGCTTCAGGATGAGACGCCTGTCGCTCATGCCGAGAGCGCGAGCACCCTCGATGTAGTCCTGCTGCATGACGACGATTGCGGCGCCGCGAACCACGCGGGCCATCAGCGGCACCGTCGCGATGGACAATGCGATGATGACGGCCGTGAGGCCGGGCCCGAAGATCGCCGCGATGGCGAGCCCGAAGAGAATGGCCGGAAAGGACAGCAGCACGTCCATCAGGCGCATCAGGAGGCCCGACAGGCGCGAATAATAGGCGGCGGCGAAGCCGATGACGGCCCCGATGCCGCAGCCGATGAACACCGCCGCGAACCCGATCATGAGCGTCGTCCGCAGCCCATAGAGAAGGCGGGTGATCATGTCGCGGCCCTGGCCGTCGGTTCCGAGCAGGGCAAGCTCGCCCGGCGGCTGCAGAGTGAGCGCGAGGTCGCCGCCATAGGGATCGCCCGGCGCCAGCCACGGCGCGAAAAGCGCCGCGAGCAGGATGGCCGCCACCGTCATCAGAGCCACGCATGCACTCGGCTCGCGCAGCAGGAGAAGGAGAACCGACGGACGACGGACGATCCGGTCGGCTTCTGGCTGCTGCACGCCAACGGGACTTTGTGGGATCACGACGCTGTCGCTCATGCGCCCCTCACTCTCGGATCAAGCACTGCGTAAAGGACGTCCACGGCCAGGTTCACGAGAATGAAGCCGAGCGAAAGGACGATGATGGTCCCCTGCGCCATCGGCAGGTCGCTGGACAGGATCGCTCCCACCGCGAGCCGGCCGATTCCCGGCCAGCTGAACACGGTTTCCGTCACCACCGCGCCGCCGAGCAGGAAGCCGATCTGGAGGCCGATGAGGGTCACCACCGGCACGAGGGCATTGCGCAGGGCATGACGGGTCACCACGGTGCGCTCCGGAAGGCCCTTGGCCCGGGCAGTGCGGACGTGATCCGCCCCCAGCACGTCGAGAACGGAGGAGCGCGTCATGCGGGCCACCGGCCCCACGAAGACGCCGCCGAGGGTGATCGCCGGCATGATCACCGCCTTGAACCCTTCCCAGGTCCAGATCGGTCCGGGCCGCCCGGTGAAGGGCAGGATCTGATACTGGAATCCGAGGAACCAGATCAGGATCAGGCCCAGGAAGAAGACCGGGATCGACACGCCCGCCACGGAGGCCGCCATGATGATCCGGTCGAGGAACGTGCCCCGGTAGTAGGCCCCGACCGTTCCCATGACGATGCCGAGCGGAATGGCCCAGATCAGGGAGGCGAGCATCAGCTCGAGCGTCGGGCCGATGGTCGCGCCGAGCTCCTGCGTGACGGGAACGTTGTTGATGATCGACACGCCGAGATCACCCTGGAGCAGACGTCCCATATAGATGAAGAACTGTTTCCAGAGCGGCTCGTTGAGGCCGAGTTCTTGACGGATCGCTTCGATCACCTCCATGCTTGCGGTCGGACCCGCCCGGACGATGGCCGGGTCCGTCGGCACCACCTGCATGAGGAAGAAGCCGAGCAGAAGAACCCCGAAGAGAACGGGCACCGCGAGGAGCAATCGCTCGAGCGTATGGCGCAGCATGTAAGACCGTCCTATTCTGCAGCGGTGGCGAGTTGACCCTCACGGTCGTAGACCACCTTGCCGGCAAGGATGGTCATGTCGCACCGGACATCCTTCTCGACCGTCGCCGGATCGACCGCGAAGATGTCATGCGACAGGATGGCGATGTCGGCGAGCTGCCCCGGGATCAGCCGTCCCACATCCTCCTCCGCGAATTGCGTGTAGGCGCCGCAATAGGTGTAGGCGTGGACGGCCTCCTCCATCGTCAGCTTTTCGGCGCCGCCGATTTCCGTGTGGCGCTTCGTCTGGCGCGTCACCATGGTGAAGAGGTTCTGGAACGGATTGGTGGCGCAGACCGGCGCATCCGAGCTCGCGGCCGGATGAAGGCCGGCGTCGAGCCACTTCTTCATGGGATAGGCGGCGCTTGCGCGCTCCTCGCCCAGATTGTGCACGTAGAGATCGCCGAACTCGTACATGAAGAGAGGCTGAGGCACGGGATCGATCCCCGCCGCCGCCATGCGGGCCAGCTGTCCGTCCGTGAGGAAGCCGCAATGCTCGATCCGGTGACGGCGCCCGGCGACGGGCTGCTCCGGCGTTCCTGCCTTCTCGATGCCGGTGAGGACCTGTTCGATCGCCGCGTCGCCGATGGCATGGATCGCGAGCTGGTATCCGAGCTTGTGGTAATGGGCGAGATAGCCGTGCATCTCGGCATCGGTGTAGCAGAAGATGCCCCGGTTCTCCGGATCCCCGACGACGTACGGCTCGCTCATGGCGGCGGTCAGACCGCCGGCGCTGCCGTCGCCGAAAACCTTCATGGCGCCGTAGCGCAGAAGGCCGATCTCACGGCCGAAGCGGTAGCCGGCGGCGTGAGCCTCGTCGCCGATTCCGTCCGCATTGCCGTAGATGCAGACCCATGTGCGCACGGGCAGCCGCCCGTCGCGGGCCGCCTCCTCGTAGGCCGCAAGCTCGTCCATTCCGGCCAGCATGCCCACGGCGGCATCCATGACGCTCGTGAAGCCCTGCGAGAGCATGTAGTCCCCTGCCCGCTCCGCGGCAGCGATCAGTTCTTCCCTGGAAGGCTTCGGCATCGCGTTCACGACGAGACGCAGGGCAAGCTCGGCCAGGAGCCCGGTGAGCTTGTTGTCGCGGCGCTCGATCAGTCCGCCATCGGGGCTCGGCGTGTTGTGGCCGATCCCGGCCTCGCGCATCGCCAGCGTGTTGACGACGCCCACATGCCCGCAGGTGCGCTTGATGTAGACCGGGTTGTTCGGCGCGACGCGGTCAAGCTCTTCGGCGGTCGGATGGCGCCCCTCGGCCAGTTCGTTGTGGTCGTATCCGCGGCCGGTGATCCATGCGCCCGGAGGCTTCGACTTCGCCGCCTCGCCGACCCGGCGCAGAAGCTCGTCCATGCTCGTCACGCCTTCCTCCGGGCGGAGGTTCACCTCCAGCATGCCGAGCCCGAGCGGGATGAGATGCATGTGCGCATCGTTGAGACCGGGAATGGCCACGCGTCCGTCAAGGTCGATCGTCCGGGTCGAGGGGCCGCGCAGGGCTTCCACATCTGCCGCGCTGCCCGCGGCAAGGACCCGATCGCCCCCGATGGCGAGCGCTTCGACGAATCCCTCCCTGAGGCCAGAGAAGATTTTGCCCCCAGAGATGATCGCATCAGCCTTCTGCATTTTCCCTCTCCCGTGTCGCAGATCCCCAGTGGTGGAGCATCTCTGCGGTAATCGTGTTCCGTTGCCGATGAAGCGATAGGTTGGCGCCTGCCGCGTGTGAGTGCCGCGAGCGGCGCGCCGAACCCGAAATTCAAGCCGTCTGTGTGCGAAGTCTCAGCGGGGCAGAGCCATGGTGCGTTGCGTGAGCGGCCGGGAATGGCACGCTTGTTTCAAGGTCAGGGACTCGCCCGATCATGAAGCCCATTGAAATCTTCCCGCCTTATTCGGATTATTGTGTTCCCTAACGTAAGACTTGCTCAAGATTCTGAGCAAGGCAATCAACCCAAGGTGGCAAGACCGGGTATAGGTGGCGATTTTTTGCTCAACGGCGATATAGAAATTTCGCCAAATGCTTGCGGAGGAGGCATCCGGACGCTGGCAGTGCGTCGTATTGCCGATGTATAGAATTTTAAGCACGTATAGCCTGTCTCTCAGGCGCACCCTCACAACGCATCCCAGGAGCAGACATCCATGACCGCGGTTCTCGACGCATTGCGCGAAGCGCTGGGGGCAGAATGCGTCAGAACCGGAGCCGACATTCCCCGGAAGAATTTCGGCGATGCGAGCGGCGCGACAATGCGCGCACCTCTCGTCCTGGTTCTCCCGCGCTCGACGGAGGACGTGTCGCGCTGCCTGGAGATCTGCCATGCCCACGGCCAAAGGGTCGTGACCCAAGGCGGCATGACCGGATTGGCCGGCGGCGCCAATCCACAGGAGAACGAGATCGCGCTCTCGCTCGAGCGGTTGGTCGGAGTGGAGGAGATCGACCGCGACAGCGCCACGCTGACCGCACTCGCCGGCACACCCCTCGCCGTCATCCAGTCCGCCGCCGAGGAAGCGGGGTTTCTGTGCGGAATCGATCTCGGCGCACGCGGCACGTGCACCATCGGCGGCAACGTGGCGACCAATGCCGGCGGCAACCAGGTTCTGCGCTATGGAATGACACGCCGGAACGTGCTGGGCCTCGAAACCGTGCTGCCCGATGGGCGCGTGCTTCGCTCGCTCAACAAGATGATGAAGAACAATGCCGGCTACGATTGGACGCAGCTGTTCATCGGCAGCGAAGGCACGTTCGGCGTCGTCACCCGCGTCGTGCTTGCGCTGCACCCGCGCCCGCAAGGGCTCGCATCGGCCCTCTGCGCGGTCGGCAGCTTCACGGATGCACTCGCGGTGCTGCGCCGGCTCGACAGCCGCTTCCCGGGCCGCCTCCTGGTGTTCGAGGCCATGTGGCGCGAGTACATGGATATCGCCATCGACCGCTCGGGCCTCACGCAGCCCTTCGCCGACCGACACGAGATCACGCTGCTGATCGAGGCCGCCATGGGCGCGGATCCGGGAGCCGAGGACGCGTTCGCCGAGGCTCTCTCGGAGTTCATCGAAGAAGGCATCGTCACCGATGCCGCTATCGCGCAGTCGGGGAACGACCGCAGGCGGTTCTGGGCCTATCGCGAGGCCAATTACGAGTTCGACCGCGTTCTCCCGAAAGGCTCCCATTTCGACGTCAGCATCCCCCTCTCCAGGATGGCGGAGGCTGTGGATCTTCTGCGCCTGCGCAGTCGCGCCCGCTGGCCCCACTCCGTGCTCATCGTGTTCGGTCATGTGGCGGACAGCAACATTCACCTCTCCCTCTGCGACGAGAGCTATGATGAGATCGTGGGCCAGGAGATGAACGCGGTCGTCTACGGCGTCGTGTCCGAAGTCGGCGGCACGATCTCGGCCGAGCATGGGATCGGCGTTCTCAAACGCCCTTATCTCTCCATGAGCCGCACCGCGCCCGAACTCGACCTGATGAGAACGCTCAAGGACGCGCTCGACCCCAAGGGAATTCTCAATCCGGGCCGCGTCCTCGCCCCGGCGTGAGCTGCGTCACCCCAGATTCGAGAAGGCTTCGGGACGCTTGATCTCGATTTCGATGAACGCGATCGGATGATCCGAGCCGTTCATGACGTCGTGCTCGATCCCCGATTTGCGCGAATAGGCCTGCCCGGCCACGAGGGGCACATCGGTGACATTGTCCCCGTTGTGAATGCGCAGAGTGCCGTCGACCAGCATCACCACGAAATAAGGCCATTCGTGGCGATGCCATCCCGTCACCGCGCCGGGGGCGAAATCCCACCGCGTGATCCGAACGTCCGAATCGTCCTGCTGGACCGTCGGAACGGCCGGAACGGTGCATTTGAAGCTCATGCCCCCTCTCCTTCTTGCTTACTGCTCATGGCGATCTGCCTCACGAGGCTGCCGGTCGGGTTCAACGGTCGGCGCGCGCGACGAGAGCGTGCAGCAGGACGTTGGCGCCCGGCGCAATATCCTCCGGCGCGGCGAATTCCGCATTGTTGTGGGTGATGCCATCGCGGCACGGGGTGAAGATCATCGCGGTCGGGCAGATCCCTGCAAGGAAGTATGCATCGTGTCCAGCTTGGCTGGGCAGGTCCCTGTGGGAGTAGCCCAAGGCTCCCGCATGAGAACGGATCGAGCCGACGAGATCGCGGTCGAAGATCGAGCCGCCCCAGGTCCAGCGATCCACAATTTTAGCATCGCAGCCCGCGCGGCGACCGGCGGCCTCGATCGTGCCGACGACCTTGTCGGCCATGCTGTCGGCCTTGGCCGGGTCGTCATGGCGCACGTCGCAGACCGCCTGGGACCAGTCGGAGAGAATGCCTGCCTTGTTGGGCCAGGCGACGAGCCGGGCCGCCGTGGCTTTTCCGCCGCTGGACGCGTATTCCCAGCCGATGTCGTCCACGCCCACGAGGAGCCGCGCGGCGGCCACCAGGGCGTTGCGCCGCTTCTCCATCGGCCAGGGCCCCGTATGGGCCGTTTCCCCATGAAACTCGACGAGGAATCCGTGCGAGCGGTAGGCGTGGGTGACGATGCCGACCTGTACCTTCTCCGCGTCGAGCACGGGTCCCTGCTCGATGTGGAGTTCGAAATAGGCATCCGGGATGCGCCCACCCGCGGGCACTGACCCGCGATAGCCGATGCGCTGAAGCTCGCCGCCGAATGTCGTCCCGTCATCCGCCTGCCGATCGTACGCCCAGTCCACCGGGTAGGCGCCGGCAAAGCAGCCCGAGGCCAGCATGGGCGGCGAAAACCGCCCTCCCTCCTCGTTCGTCCAGTTCACGATCTCGATCGGGCGTCGGGTCACATGCCCAAGATCGTTGAGCGTGCGGACCACCTCGAGAGCCCCGAGGACGCCGAGGATCCCGTCGAAGCGTCCTCCGTTGGCCTGCGTGTCGAGGTGGCTTCCCACCAGCACCGGCGGAAGATCGTCCTCCCGACCGGCGCGGCGGCCGAAGATGTTGCCGACTTCATCGATGGAAACGGCGAGACCCGCCTCCCGGCACCACCCGACGAAGAGATCGCGCATCTCGCGATCCGCATCGCTCAAGGCGAGCCTGGACAAACCGCCTTCCCGCCCGATCCCGATTCCGGCAGACCGGTCGATATCGGCGAGAAGGCGGTTCAGGTCGATCCGCGCATCCGGAGAGAACGTCATGGGCGGCCTCCCTGGCGGGGAGCCCGCCAATAGCCTGCGCTGTCGATCAGGCTGCGGTGGTGAGAGCGGAGCCGACGACCTCGCCGAGCGCCTCCTCCAGGATGTCCAATCCCTCGCGGGCCTGCTCGAGCGGAATCGTGAGAGGCGTGAGGATGCGGATGATGTTGGCATCCACGCCGCAGGAGAGAAGGATCAGCCCCTTCTCCTGCGCCCTCGCCACGAGCGCCGAGGTCAGTGCGGCATCCGGCTCGCGCGTGTGACGGTCCTTCACCAGCTCGATGGCAATCATGGCGCCCAGGTTGCGGACGTCGCCGATGCAGGAGAACTCGTTGCGCCGAGAAAGGGCATCGAACCGCTCGCGGAAGAGATCGCCGAGTTCGAGGGCGCGGTCACACAGCTTCTCGCGCTCGATCACGTCGAGCACCGCATGGGCGGCGGCAATGCCGATCGGGGAGCCGCCATAGGTTCCGCCGAGGCCGCCGGGCCCGGCAGCGTCCATCAGCTCCGCGCGCCCCGTCACGGCGGCGAGCGGAAAGCCGCCGCCCAGGCCCTTCGCCATGGTGACGAGGTCCGGCACGACATCGGAATGCTCGATCGCGAACATCTTGCCGGTGCGGGCGATGCCGGTCTGGATTTCATCGGCGATCAGGAGAATGCCATGCTGATCGCAGATCGCACGCAGGCCGCGCAGGAATTCCGGAGGCGCGATGTAGAAGCCGCCTTCCCCCTGAACCGGCTCGACGATGAAGGCCGCGACGCGGGTGGGATCCACGTCGGACAGGAACAGATCCCTTACGCCGGCCAAGGCCCGCTCGACATCGACGCCATGGTAGGTCTTCGGATAGGGCGCGTGATAGACCTCGGCCGGGAACGGTCCGAAGCCCTTCTTGTAGGGAACGACCTTGCCGGTGAGGGCCATGCCCATCATCGTGCGGCCGTGAAAGCCCCCGCTGAAGGCCACGATGGCGGACCGGCCGGTGGCGCTGCGGGCGATCTTGACCGCATTCTCCACGGCCTCCGCGCCGGTGGTGGCGAGCATCGTCTTCTTCTCGAAGCTGCCGGGCGTCATCGCGTTCAGCCGCTCGGCGAGGCCGATATAGCTCTCGTAAGGGGCCACGTGGAAGCAGGTGTGGGTGAAGGCCTCCGTCTGGGCCCGCACCGCGGCCATCACGTCGGGATGCCGGTGGCCGGTGTTCAGAACCGCAATGCCCGCCGCGAAGTCGATGTAGCGCTTGCCGTTCACGTCCCACAGCTCGGCGTTCTCGGCCCGCGCGACGTAGAGGTCCTTCGTCGCGATGCCGCGGGGCACGGCGGCTTTGTGGCGGGCCCCGAGGGTGGATGTTGCGCTCATCAGGAGACTCCCGGTATTCACTGAGCAAATCGTCGTGGAATGATCGCAGCTTTGCTTAAAATTTTGAGCATGGCAAGATGGCCAGAGCAACTCGGAGGGCCGATGGATTTTGATGTTGGAGCGAGGCTGAAGGAGATCCGGATCGCCGCCGGTCTGTCGCAGCGCGATCTCGCGGTCCGCGCCGGCGTGACTCACGGCCTGATCTCCATGATCGAGCAGAACCGGAACAGCCCCTCCGTGGCCTCCTTGAGAAAGATCCTCGGCGGCGTCTCCATGACGATGGCCGACTTCTTCCAGGAGACGGCGCGGGAGAAGCACAAGGTGTTCTACGGGCCCGACGAGCTGATCGATCTCACGTCGAAGCTCGGGAGCTTCAACGGCAAGAAGAACAAGCGCATGACCCTCCGCCAGGTCGGAAACGCGCGGGAGCATGGGCTTCAGATCCTCCACGAGCGCTACGAGCCCGGCGCCGATACGGGGCCGACCATGCTGGAGCATGCCTCCCACGAGGGCGGCATCGTCATCTCGGGCGAACTCGAGGTCACGGTCGGGGATCAGGTCCAGGTCCTTCGCGCCGGCGATGCCTATCTTTTCGACAGCCGCATCCCGCACCGTTTCCGCAATCTCGGGTCCGAGATCTGCGAGGTCGTCAGCGCCTGCACGCCTCCCTACCTCTGAGTGCCGCCAATTCGGGCTGGCCCTGGATAGAATTTTGAGCATGATGGGAGGAACCATCCCATCGTGAAGGCCAGCGCGGAGGCAGCAGTTCCATGGACGAATACTTGTCTTTCTATATCGATGGACAATGGGTGAGGCCGGAGGGCCGCCCCACCCTCGATGTCATCAATCCCGCCACCGAGGAGGCCTTCGCCCGGATCGCCCTCGGCACGGCGCAGGACGTCGACAGCGCCGTCGCTGCCGCGCAGCGCGCCTTCGCATCCTATTCCCGGACCAGCCGCCAGGAGCGTGTCGAACTGCTCGAAGCCGTCCTCGCCGTCTATATCAGGCGCGCCGACGAGATGGCCGACGCCATCTCGAAGGAGATGGGCGCTCCCCTCGGGTTTGCGCGGGAGGCCCAGGTCGGCGCCGGACAAGGGCACATCGCGCAGGGAATCGCGGTGCTCAAGACGCTGGAATTCGAGGAGGTGATCGACAACACCCTCGTGGTGCGCGAGCCCATCGGCGTGGTCGGGCTGATCACTCCCTGGAACTGGCCGATGAATCAGGTCACCTGCAAGGTGGTGCCGGCGCTCGCCACGGGCTGCACCATGGTGCTGAAACCCAGCGAGATCGCACCGGTCTCGTCGATGCTGTTCGCGGAGATCCTGCACGAGGCCGGAGTGCCGGCGGGCGTGTTCAACCTCGTCAACGGCGACGGACCGACGGTCGGCGCGGCGATCTCGAGCCATCCCGACATCGACATGGTGTCCTTCACCGGCTCCACCCGCGCGGGCATCCTCGTCGCTAAGGCGGCGGCCGACACGGTGAAGCGCGTCCACCAGGAGCTCGGCGGCAAGTCGCCCAACATCATCCTCGACGATGCCGATTTCGAAGCGGCGATCACCCACGGCGCCCGCGCCTGCTTCGGCAACAGCGGCCAGTCCTGCAACGCTCCGACGCGCCTGCTCGTGCCGCGCAGCCGCCAGGCGGAAGCCATTGCCATCGCCAAGCGGATCGCGGAGGCGACCGTCGCAGGAGATCCGCGGGCGCCCGGCACCACCATCGGGCCGGTCGTCAGCCAAACCCAGTTCGAGAAGATCCAGTCGCTTCTTGAGAAAGGCACGCAGGAAGGCGCCACCCTCGTGGCCGGCGGCCCCGGGCGGCCCGACGGCCTCGACAAAGGCTACTACATCCGCCCCACGGTCTTCGCCGATGTCACGAACGACATGACGATTGCCCGCGAGGAGATCTTCGGGCCCGTTCTCGCCATCATCCCCTATGACAGCGAGGAAGAGGCCGTCGCGATTGCCAACGACACGGTCTACGGCCTGTCGAGCTACGTCACCTCGGCGGACCCGGAGCGCGCCCGCAAGCTTGCCCGCCGCATCCGCGCCGGCATGGTGCACATCAACGGCGCCGGCGGCGACCTGGCTGCGCCGTTCGGCGGCTACAAGCAGTCGGGCAACGGCCGCGAATGGGGCCGCTACGGCTTCGAGGACTACCTCGAGGTCAAGTCCATGTTCGGCTATCAGAGCGCCGGACAGGCGGCCTGAGCCCAGACGCCGGATCGATAAAGGTCAGGCCGGCCGGGAGCAATCTTCCGGCCGGCCTTTCTCTTGGCCCGGAGGACTAAAGTCTTTGAACTTTCAGTGCCGGTTGGGCTGGGCAACGCCTGCGGGCCGGTCGGAGAGCGGTTCATCCGACGGGGTCGGAACGTCGGCGGGGATCAGTTCTTCCCGCTTCAACTCCTCCCAGAGACCATGTGGTATCTGCGCGGCCATCAGCCGGGCATTCTCGCGCACCTTATCCGCATGCTTGGCGCCGGGGATGATGGCGGCGACCACAGGATGCGCAGCGCAGAACCGAAGCGCGGCCGACCGCAGATCGACGCCATGGCGGGCACAGACCTCCGCCAGCCGATCGCGCTTCCGGACCATCTCGGCCGGTGCCTCCCGGTATTCGAAGTTCCGCCCTCCCGCGAGCAGACCGGAGTTATAGGGCCCGCCGACAACCACGTGCACGCCGCGCTCCGCACACATCGGAAAAAGCCGGTCCAGGGCCGGCTGGTTGAGGAGACTGTAGCGTCCAGCTAGAAGGAACACGTCAGGGTCCGACATCTCGAGGGCCCGTTCGCACGGTTCGGTCAGATTGACCCCCATGCCCCATCCCTTGATGACGCCCTCGTCGCGGAGGCGAATGAAGGCCTTGGCAGCGCCGTTCATCGCCACCTCGAACAACTCCTCCCACGCGCTGCCATGGTGGTCGGCGGCCAGGTCGTGAATGTAGACTATGTCGATCTGCGCAAGGCCGAGACGCTGATAGCTGTCCTCGACCGAGCGCATCGTCCCGTCATAGGTGTAATCGTATTCGCCCCGGAACGGCAGTCCCTTGACGAAGGGCGGGTTCTCGGGCGCACGGGGATCGGGATGCATGATCCGGCCGACCTTCGTCGACAGGACGAACTCCTCGCGAGGATAGCGGCGCAGCACATTGCCGAAGCGGTGCTCGGACAGGCCGCTGCCGTAATGCGGCGCGGTGTCGAAGTGGCGCACTCCCGTGTCCCAGGCGGCGACGAGTGCGGCTTCCGCCGCTTCCTCAGACACCTCATCGAACATGTTGCCGAGCGGGGCCCCACCGAAGCCGAGGGGGCCAGGAGGCGCAAAGTGAGACTGGGACATCATCTTCCTTCCGATCCAAGACAGGGGCGACGGTACGAACCAAATTAGCGCACCCGTTCGCGTGAACGACCGAATTCGGCACAAAAGCGCAAATTTCAGAAATGTCCGCCCGTACCGAGAGCGGTCGTTCCGCCCAAGGGCCAGTCCGGTGAGGTGGCTTCGCTCAAGTGGGCAGGGCGAGGCGACGCAGGTCCGCGGGCACGTGCAGCGTGCAGGTCTCCTGGAGCGCCCATTGCTCCCAGCCGGTCGCCAACACGAAGCGGATGTTGCTGTCCAGCATTTCGAGGATCGATCGATCTCAGATCATATCGGGTGCCCGGCAGCATGAGGCAGAAGGGGCGCAACAGGCTGATGGATGGCATTCGTCAGTGCGCAGACGCCTTCATGCCGTTTCCGCAACAATCTCCCACGCTCCATTCACCCACGGCGTATCCCGATCCTGCTGTCATAATCCGTCAGCATCCCGTGCTAAGGTCGGTGCATGTCACGCGCCGAACGCCTCTTCGATCTCTTGCAGATTCTCCGCCGTCACCGCCGCCCGGTGAGCGGAGCGGTGCTGGCGCGGGAGGCGGGGATTTCGCTGCGCACGCTCTACCGGGACATCGCCACGCTCCAGGCCATGGGCGCGCAGATCGAGGGTGAGCCGGGGCTCGGCTATGTGCTGAAACCCGGCTTCCTGCTCCCTCCCCTGATGTTCTCCCCCCAGGAGATCGAGGCGCTGGCGCTCGGCCTCCAATGGGTCGGGCGGCGCACCGACGAGGAGATGGGACAGGCGGCCCGCAACGCTATGGCCAAAATCGCGGCGGTTCTTCCCGCCGATCTGCGCGAGCGCATGGAGGACGACGCCATGGTCGTGGGTGACGGCTGGGATCGGCCGCAGGTGGTCGATCTCGCGCTTCTGCGGCGCGCTCTGAACGAGGGACGAACGCTCGCCCTCACCTACACCGACGAGAAAGGCGCGCGCTCCGAGCGGATCGTCTGGCCCGTGTCG
The DNA here is from genome assembly GCF_042650665.1 of Microvirga sp. GCM10011540. Classification (NCBI taxonomy): domain Bacteria; kingdom Pseudomonadati; phylum Pseudomonadota; class Alphaproteobacteria; order Hyphomicrobiales; family Methylobacteriaceae; genus Microvirga; species Microvirga sp. GCM10011540. Next base: position 66,445 of record NZ_JBHSBQ010000039.1, read on the forward strand.
CTCGGCTTCTTCGAATCGACCCGCGTGCTGGTGGCCTGGTGCGAGCTGCGTGAGGGCTTCCGGCATTTCCGCGCCGACCGGATCGAGGCGGCGGAGATCCTGCCCGCGCGCATGCCCCGGCCGCGCCGGCAGCTCATGAAGGAATGGCGGCAAACGCTGCTGTCAGAATCTGACAGTGGCGTGCGCTATCACGTCTCCCGTTCACACCACACCAGGGAGACACCCCCATGAGCCAGGACACCAAGGCCGCAGACCTCGTCTTCTATACCAATCCGCAATCGCGCGGGAACATCGTGCACTGGATGCTGGAGGAGATCGGCCGTCCCTACACCCTCGAGGTGCTGGATTTCACCACCACGATGAAGGCGCCGGAGTACCTCGCCGTCAATCCCATGGGCAAGGTGCCGGCGATCCGGCACGGCGGGACCATCGTGACGGAGGCCGCCGCCATCTGCGCCTATCTGGCCGACGCCTTCCCCGAGGCGGGCCTCGCGCCGGAGCCAAAACATCGTGGGGATTACTACCGTTGGCTCTTCTTCACCGCCGCTTGCCTGGAGCCTGCCGCCTCCAACCACGCGTCCGGCTGGAATCCGTCGCCCGATCAGGAAATGAGCTTCGGCTACGGCTCCTATGCCCGCGTACTCGACACGCTCTCCGCCTGGCTCGAGCGACGCACCTATGTGGCGGGCGACCGCTTCACGGCCGCCGATGTCTTCCTCGCGAGCCACCTGCAATGGGGCATGATGACGGGCCTGATCGAGAAGCGTCCTGTGTTCCAGGCGTATAGCGAGCGACATGCCAATCGCCCTGCCGCAAAGCGGGCAGACGAACAAGCCGAGAAGTTGACGGCACAGCAGGCCTGGAAGGCGGCGTGAGGGCCACCCCTCACTGAAGCTTCAGGGTCGGAACCCACACGAGCCGGAAGTGGAGCACCTGAACGTCTCCCGGGGGCAGGCAGCGATGATCGCCTGCCCTTCGTGAACGTCCGGAGCTCCTCTCCAGAGCGAGCGGCACGGCCCTGCTGGGTTGACACTCCGCATATCATGCAACATCAATAGTTACATGAAACGCGATAGCCGCCTCTCCGGCATCCTGCACGTCCTCCTCCACATGGCCGAGGAGAAGGATCCCGTCACATCGGAGCACCTCGCCAAGGCGATGCGGACCAACCCTGTCGTCATTCGGCGCATCATGGCCGGACTGCGCCAGGAGGGTTTCGTTCGCTCCGAGAAAGGGCATGGCGGCGGCTGGAGGATCGCCCGTGATCTTTCGACGGTGACGCTCCGCGACATCTACGAAGCGATTGGCTCGCCCGACATCTTCGCCATCGGGAACAGAACGGAAGCGCCGGGCTGTCTTGTGGAGCAGTCGGTGAATGCAGCGATGGACGATGCCTTCGACAAGGCGGAAACCTTGCTACTCGAACGGTTCGGAAAGGTCACGCTGGCCGCGCTCAGCGCGGACTTTCATGCCCGCATGACCCAGCGGGCCAATCAATGCGAATTCGAGGATCGGACTCATGTATCATGATGCGTTCTCTGATACCCAGGCAGTTGCACGCTATGCCGAAGGGCCGCCACGGGTGGTGCCCGGCTTTGCCGATATGCAACGAATGGCCATGATTCTCCTCGCCGAACGTGCCCCGGATGATGCGCAGGTGCTCGTCCTCGGCGCTGGAGGCGGCCTCGAAATCAAGGCGTTCGCCGAAGTTCAGCCTGGCTGGTCATTCGTTGGGATAGATCCGTCCGCTGCGATGCTGGGCCTGGCGCGGGTGACCCTCGGCAACATCGCGGGGCGTGCGCAATTGCACCAAGGGCTCATCGGCGGCGCGCCGGAAGGCCCGTTCGATGCCGGGACCTGCATTCTGACCCTGCACTTCATAGAGCGCGAGGAGCGCCTGCGAACGCTCAAGGAGGTGCGGCGGCGCTTGAGACCCGGCGCGCCCTTCGTGGTCGCCCACTTCAGCTTCCCGCAGGGAGCTCACGAACGCGACCACTGGCTCACGCGATATGCCGCCTTCGCGATCGCTTCCGGCATCGAGCCTTCCATGGCGAAGAATGCGCAAGCTGGGATCAGCGCCCGCTTGCCGATCCTTGCGCCTGAGGACGACGAGCAACTCCTGCGGGATGCCGGGTTCGATGGGATCAGCCTTTTCTACATGGGCTTCGCGTTCCGCGGCTGGGTCGCTTACGCCTGATCGCTGCTTCCGCTTGGGGTCGAACCTTCATGTTCCGACGGCCAAAGGAATCTCGGCTCCACGGCACCGGAGTGGTATTTGGGTTACGGACTGATCGGTCCAGCATAATCCTGTTGCAGGCACCCCTATGCCCTCCGGACGGGGCAATCCGGCTGAAGGTCGCCTGCGGGTCAGGGACAGCCCTTGAGCGCAGCTGCGATAAAGTCCGCTCAGCGCAGCTCATAAGCCATTGAAAAGATTGGTGGGCCCGGCAGGACTCGAACCTGCAACCAGACCGTTATGAGCGCCTTGCTCTGTCACTCACCTCAAGCAAAACAAAGGCTTTTCGGCGGGATCGCTGCCGAAGGTCTCACTTTGTTCCGCGGAATGATTGCCGTAATGATTGCCGTAGACCCGATGGCACCGCTAACCGTCTGTTCACGGCAATCCATTGATTTTGCTCAGCCATTCTAGCTGCCGTGAACCCTCTCTTCACTCCTCTCATGCCATACCCTCGGCATGTCCTACTCGCGCGACACCACCGCCATTTCCGAGATCACTGCCCAGCCTGTGAACACCTGGTCTGAGGAATGGCAGCACGAATGTGAGGCCCGCACCGTTCTCGCCATGTCCAAGGCCGAACGGGACGCTTTCTTCAACGGATCTGTCGATGAGGACGGTAAGCGGAAGGAGCGCGGCATCATCGCCATCCGTGGGCAGGCGGCAGCCGAAAAGCTCCGGCGCTACATGGAGCGGATCTTGGAAGCCCGAGCGGCCAAAAGGTAGAACCCGACCAAGTTCAGAGTTGAGGACCATCGAAGCTCTAAGCTTGGCCGGGACTATCGGTGCAGGGAGGCCCACCGATACTGAGCATGTAGAGTACCCTGCGCGAGTTCCCAGGGCTCTTGAGCGCCCCCGAACCAGATGGCACGAGTGGCGTTAACCTTTCCCTGAGGTGATGCCATGACCGAGCTCAAAGACCACCTCCGCCGCCGAAACATAGCTGAGCTACCGACAATCGTGGGACTTGGCGCGATCGTCGGCACTGCGGCTGAGCTGGCACTAAGCACCCTTGTGTAAGGAGTACTCCCCTAGCTGTGCCACTGGCCTTCCCTCAGCAGTTCGGCCATGTCCGCCGCCGTGATGCAGGAGCCGTTCAGGTTGGCGCCGATACTCTACCCTGCCTGATTCGACGGAGGACGCTGCGATGAACGGCTGGCAACCTATCGAGACCGCGCCGAAGGACGGAACCACGATCTTAGGCAGGATCATGCTTCCGGACGGGGAGCGCACTGAGGTGCTGCAGTGGGATGCTCCGCGTGAGGGCTGGCGTCAGGCCCAGGCAGAGTCTGGCTTGCTCCTGTTCCCGCAGGACTGGCTGCCGGTTGAGGAGAAACAAGGCGGAAGGTGGCAGGGGTGACAGGATTTGAACACTGTACCTGCGGATGTGGAAACCCGCTGCTCTGCCGATTGAGCTACACCCCTTCACCTGGAAATCGAACACGATGACCCGGCAAAGGTTTCTCTCTCCTGTTAGGGTACACCACGAACAGTAACCCCAATGGTGTGCCCCAAGGCGGATCGACAATCCCGGAACCATGGCGATGAAGCCCCGTTGAAGCTTAGCCAGTCCTTCAACCTGCTGGAGTTCCGCATGTCACATTAGTCTGCGCTCTCGCCGAACTACGAGATCCTGGTTGACGACGCCTTCTACCTTCAGACCTATCCTGACGTTGCCGCTGCCGGCATAGATCCCGATGAGCATTATGCCAACTGGGGTTGGCTTGAAGGGCGTGATCCAACAACTGCATGGGATCTGTCGTTGAATCTCGAACATCAAGAACATGATTTCACGGCCACCATAATGTGCCGTCCGATGGGAGCTACAACAACTCAAGAAGGCGCCCCTCGTTCTTAGGGCCTCCGGTGATGAGCTCCGTCAAAAAACTTCAGCCGTCGGGAATAATCCTAGACCCTAATCCGTTGGCGTACGTGGCGCCTAATCCAGGCAGGGAGAAAAGGAATATAGATTTGTGCAGATACGATCTGGACTATCGAGGCTAACGTTACATTTAGTTTGGTTGCGTCGATCTCCGACGTCTGCGCCAAGCGCTGCAAAGCAAAAGCGCAGCAAGGCCGTCGACAGTTAAAGATCTAGCCATCCGTCGCTGTCGACGGCCACCCAAATACCCCATAGCCTGACTGCACATATTGGAGTTTCCGCCCATCCATTCTGGATTTGCCTGGACATCGTTAAGTAACTTGCATCTGCGCGGCTGGTTCCAGAAAAAAATTCCTCATCATATCCTATAAATTACTTGCCGCATCCGCACTTGCCATGCATTAATCCCGGACAACCGGATTAACCTTGGTATGCTGCTCCACTGTTGATCCGGATTGCCCTTAAGCGCGCACCAGCCGACGGCTGGTTACAGGAGTATACCTGGATGGCTACTTACGTTTTCGACGGCACACAGAACGTGTCCATCGAGTTTGATCCCGCCGTGGATACGCTCGTCCTCAACGTTGATCTCGCTAACATCGCAAACGTTGCCGACACGGCTGCAGGCGTGCAGCTGACCACCACGACCGGCGCGGTGCTCACCCTGTTCGACCTCGACATCGGTGACCTCGAGTTCGCCAACGTCGTTGGTAACGGCTATGTGGCCGTGTTCGCGAACGCCGCTGGCGATACCATCGCCGTTGCGGGCTCCGACGCTCTGGTCGTGGGCGCAGAGGGCTTCGACACTATCGACGTGACCGGCGACAATGAGTTCGTCGTGTTCGCGCACGAGGGCGACGACGCGATCACCGGCGATGCCGAGGGTGCTCGCATCTATGCTGGCCAGGGCAACGATACGGTCACCGGCTTCGATGCCGGCTCGCTCATCGCTGGTGGCCTCGGCGTTGATGTTATCGATGCTTCGGCTGCTCTCGAGGGCGGCGTGACCGTCTACGGCGGCAACGGCCAGTCCGATCTGCTCGACTCTGAAGATGCGGTTCTCGGCTCTACCTTCGCCGACTCCCTCTACGGCAATGCCGGCGATGACTTGCTTGACAGCAACGGCGGCGAAGACATCGTCCACGGCGGCGCCGGCAACGACACTGTTCTTGGTGGCGAAGGCGCGACCCTCTACGGCGGTGCTGGCGACGACTACATCAACGGCGACTTCAACGCTCCGGCCGTTGGCGCTGATGGCGTTGTTGTCTATGGCGGCAACGGCATCTCAGCCGCTGAAGACGGCGATGACGACATCTTCGGCACGGCCGGTGATGACACCCTTTACGGCAACGGCGGCAACGACGCCATTGATGCCTCGCAGGGTGGCGTGGATCTGATCCACGCCGGCGCTGGTGACGACGTGATTGTCGACTTCGCTGAAGGCTCCCTGGTCATGGGCGGCCGCGGTGAGGACGTGATCGGTGCTGCTCTCACGGTCACCGGTGAAGGCGTGACCATCTATGGTGGTAACGAAGCCGCTGACATCTCGGACAACAACGACTGGATCATCGGCAGCGGTGGTAACGACACCATCTTCGGCAACGGCGGTGATGACATCGTCCTTGCTTCGGCTGACAGCGTGGTGTTCGGCGGCCAGGGCAATGACACCCTGGTGGCCGGCGTGGGTAACACCCAGCTGACGGGCGGCATCGGCGACGACACCTTCGCGGTCCGCACGGCCACCGCAGGTGATGCCAGCGCCACGAACTACGTGACGGCCACGGACTTCTCGGATGGAGAGGATCTGCTGGACTTCGGTGGAGATGTCACTGGCGTCGCCTCGGTTGGTCAGCCTGCTTCCACCACCGAGACCGGTATCATCAACGCTCTCGACGCAGTTGCGACGGGCAGCATTGCGGCAGTCCTGGAGATCGAGTCCGGCGAGAACGCTGGCACCTGGGTTGGTGTTGAGGATGGGGCTGGCGATCTGCAGGTGATCAAGCTCGAGAACTTCACGGGCACGATCACCACGGCGGACTTCGTCGCCGGAGCCGATGCATTCGACGATGTCACTTTCCAAACGGACTTTGACACCGCTGTCACGGACGCGTTTAACCTGACACCCCTGACAATCGCGGACTTCACTCCGGTCCCGTAAAATCCTTGGAACAAAACTAAGAAAGGGCGGCTTCGGCCGCCCTTTTTATTCAGCTTCTCACCCCATCTGTGGCGGGAGCCGCGGCTTCCACTAAACAACCAGCTACTCTCGATAGCTCATTTGCTCAAGGTACCTCCCCATCTGCTGCTGTACGTTCGTTCCGTCTGCAGCGACCGTTCAGGTTAGCGCCAAGACCCTCGGCTCCCTAATTCTATAGTAGACTGCGATGAACGTATGGCAGCCTCTCAAGACTGGATCGAGGAATGAACGATCCTTCTGAGACCACTCAAGAAGCAAGGCTACACAGGTGGGTAGGGGTGGAAGGGTTCGAACCTTCACGACTTTTGTCCCAAGGAACGGGCGAGGATCACAATTACAATCCCAGTCTAGGGTGTGTTGTCGCTTGAACTGATTGGATCGGGTTGCGTTTTGCTCATCCTACCTGTTACACGCAACCTGGAAGAGAGCATCGCCTTGAATGACAAAATTCGGGTTCGCCGAAGAAACCCACGGCCCGCCTTTTCCGCTGCGCCGATAAGCCCCCCCACCTTGCCCCTCTAAGATAATGGTCGCAGTGCGGCAGTTGACCGTGATCTGCTCCGGCGGCGAGAGACTTTGTTGAACGCAGGTTTTCAACGCCGGACTGTTGTCCGGTAGATCTTCGGTTCGCTGGCAGTGTTCGGTGGCGTTCGCGTCCATCACCTGAACCGTCATCACGACCGTTTCGCGATTTGGGCGACTGAGCGCCGTAACGGTTCGCGTGACCCCCATGGACGAAAGCCTAATAATATCTCCGACTTCGACGGCCTCGCTAGTGGCGCCCGACGCCATGAGTAAGGTTAAACTGAGTACAAAGCGACGCATGGTCCGTTCTCCATTCCAGATGGATTTACGCCAGGTTGCTCCTGTGCGTAGTTTACGACGAGTTTCCACTTGCTCACTGGTGTAACATCAAAGGTGGTCTTCACAGGCTGTCCGCATGCCCTCTGTTCATATGCGCCTTGGCTAGGCTGTTTTCTCTAATCCTTGTGGGGAGTTGAGGCCGTTGCAAAAGCGGTTGACCCCACCCACTACGGCTTGTTGAGTCTTGAGCCAGTCGAGAGCGGCCGCGAGGCAGAGAACGCCCATGAAGGATGAGGCTGTCTTCTCATAGCGAGTTGCAACAGCCCGCCACTCCTTGAGCCTCGCCCAGAGGCGCTCGACGACATTACGATTATTATAGATCCAGTCCGGACAAGCGACCGGCGCCTCGTGCCGCTGCGGTGGGATCGCCGGCTTTGCGCCCAGGCTCCAGACATGCTCGCGGAAGGCATGGCTGGTGTAGCCGCGATCTCCGATCACCCACATCGGTACACCTGGCATTTGCTCCAGCAGCGGGATTGCATGGGGCAGTTCATGCGCCTGACCGGGCGCGATCCGAAACGCGATGGCGTGGCCAGAGGCGTCGGCGATCACGCAAGCCTTGGTGCCATAGCCGCCACGAGAGCGGCCAAGTGCTTCACCATCATCTCGTTGAGCTTGAGAGCCCCTTTTCGGCGTGCCCCGGCGGCCTTCTGGTGGGCGCGCACGCTGGTACCATCGAGGAACACCATCCCGAGCTGGATGCCACGCTCCTGAACAAGGGACAGCAAGCGCTCCCAGACGCCGGCCCGTGCCCAGCGGATGAAGATCTGGGCCGCCCGCCACCAGGGTCCCAGCTCCTCAGGGACAGCTCGCCATTTGGCGCCATTCTCGTGGCGCCAGAGAATGGCCTCAACGGTCCGCCGCAGATCCCGCGGCGGCGTCTTGCCCTTCGGGCGGCATTGCTCCACCAAAGGCTCCAGCATCGCCCATTGTGCGTCCGTCAGCATGGCTCCTCCTCAACAGGACGAGCAAAACGCCACATGACGCAATGGGTTCAAGCCCTAACAGGCCCTAGCCCCTGCGCGTCTACCTGTGCCACCACACCCGTTCGCAGACCATCATTCTCGGCGAAAATCTGTGCAGAAGCCCTTTCGAAAGAGGCTGCTATCACAAGACAGTAGAACGGCTCCCGCGTCCTCACGATCGTCAGAGCCAAAAAGAAAAAGCGCCCCCGCGTGGGAGCGCTCTAGGTCCCAGCCATAATAAGGGACAGAAATGGACTGGAGAGTGCAATAACGCACCTCCTTCTGACTTGTTCCCGCATCACCAAGAAATCTTTTGCCGACCCCTGCCGCATTGCTGTCAAGGTTGGTTTCTAACCCGGTTCCGTCCGTGGGGCAGAAACGGGCCGGGGCCGCGTCTAGGTCTATCTCAAGGACCAGGCGCGGCCTTTCCATTGCTGCCGCGTTCGGCCTAAGCGCGAACAATTGACGAGCCGGCCGCAGTGGCGCTCAGCAGTTCATTTTTGAGAACAAGTCGGCACCCGGCCCCTTGGGCGATGCCTCGAAACAGGTCTCATTATCCTACTGCTACATTCTGACCTACGTCTTTCTACGTACTTCCTTTGGGTAGCAAATCAGTTTACGTCTCTTCTTCATTGTTGGCTGGGGGCAATCAGCTAAGTAGTAACGAAATGTATTTCACCAAACTACTGTGTTTGGGGGCAGGCACAGTCATGAGCCGCGCACACAGCAATAAGCTGGGCGCGGCTTTTTCTCTTTGCAAAAGCCTTGGAGTTCCAAAACTGCTCTAACGATATAGATTGCCAGAACAGCTTGAGCCTTAGTTCCCTTTGTGACGCACTATGACTGAAGCCATTTCCGAAGTCCGCCTGACCGTGCTTGTCGTTGAGGACGAGACACTCGTGCGCATGTTCCTGGCCGACATGCTCGATGAGGCCGGGTTCAAGGTCTTCGAAGCCGTTAGTGCGGATGAGGCCGTTGCCCTGCTCCAGGCCCGTCCTGACATCCAGGCGGTGGTCACCGATGTCGAGATGCTCGGCTCTATGAATAGCTTTGAGCTGGTTCGGGCAATCCGTGAGCGTTGGCCTGGCGTTCGGGCGATCGTCACATCGGGGCGGCAGGCGCCGGGGCCGGGGCCGGATGCTCTGCCCGAGGATGTTCCCTACCTGACCAAGCCCTACCTTCCAGCCACAGTCCTTAACCTGATCCGGCAGATGGCTGCACCACAGGTGGTGGAGTTGCCCGCATCAGATGTGCAAGCCACCTGAGATGGCCCAGCGCTAGGCCATGTGCCCCATAATGGTCATGATAGGAGTAGCACAGGCTATAGATAGAAATTCGCTTGTGTTGTATAGTTTTTGCATCATCAGCCATTGATCCTGGGCGCTGATGACTGAGAGTAGCTTGTGCTCCCGCCTGCAACAGACAGGGGGCATACCTTGGCCATATCTCCTCACTTCCACGACAATCCGCTCATCCGAAAGCTGGAAAGT
>NZ_JBHSBQ010000040.1:0-86320 GCF_042650665.1 Microvirga sp. GCM10011540
GCTTGACTATTTTGTATTGCTCGACGGATCGCCTCTGTCGTCGTGGCGCTCCCATGGAGAACTTGGCCCATAGCGCGTCCCTCCATCCTGAGGATAATATCGCACCATCAAACCCTGGGATCAAACACCTAGGGTGCGCCGTCCGAGTCATTCCCTCTCAGGTCGACGGCGAGACGGCCGCTCTGAGTTCTTCTACGGTCACGCCGGTCTTGAAGGCAATCGCCCGGAGCGTGGCGTCCTCGTCCCAGGGCTGCCCGCCGGTCCGCGCCTCGTCGAACAGGCGCCGATATTCCCTGACAGCATAATCGAGGGTGCTGCCGCCTGAGGCTCTGTCGTCGGTCATTCCGGAAAATCCTTCCTTGCGAGGGCTCACAGGCCAATATCTGGCACGCTCCGATCCTGCGGCAAGGCTGGCGGCGCTTCGGCGGCGAAAGCAAAAAATGGCCGGGACGAACCCGGCCATTCTCGATTTCTACGGGAGGAAACGGCTTAGGCCGCCATCGCCTTCTTGAGGTTCTCGTCGATCTTGTCGAGGAAGCCGGTGGTGGAGAGCCACTTCTGCTCGGCGCCGACCAGAAGCGCGAGGTCCTTGGTCATGTAGCCGGACTCGACCGTGTCCACGCACACCTTTTCGAGGGTCGTGGCGAAGCGGGCGAGTTCGGCGTTGTCGTCGAGCTTGGCGCGATGGGCGAGGCCGCGGGTCCAGGCGAAGATCGACGCGATGGAGTTGGTCGAGGTCTCCTTGCCCTTCTGGTGCTCGCGGTAGTGGCGGGTCACGGTGCCGTGGGCGGCTTCCGCCTCGACGGTCTGGCCGTCCGGCGTCATCAGCACGGAGGTCATCAGGCCGAGCGAGCCGAAGCCCTGCGCGACCGTGTCGGACTGCACGTCGCCGTCGTAGTTCTTACAGGCCCAGACATAGCCGCCCGACCACTTGAGCGCCGAGGCCACCATGTCGTCGATGAGGCGGTGCTCGTAGTGGATGCCGGCGGCGTCGAACTTCTGCTTGAACTCGTTCTGGTAGATTTCCTCGAAGATGTTCTTGAAGCGACCGTCATAGGTCTTGAGGATGGTGTTCTTCGTGGAGAGGTAGACCGGGTACTTGCGGTTCAGGCCATAGTTGAGCGACGCGCGGGCGAAGTCGCGGATCGACTCGTCGAGGTTGTACATCGCCATGGCGACGCCGGCGTCTGGGAACTTGAACACTTCCTTCTCGATGACCGTGCCGTCGTCGCCCTCGAACTTGATCGTCAGGCGGCCCTTGCCGGGCACCTGGAAGTCGGTGGCGCGGTACTGGTCGCCGAAGGCGTGGCGGCCGACGATGATCGGCTGGGTCCAGCCCGGAACGAGGCGCGGCACGTTCTTGCAGATGATCGGCTCGCGGAAGATCACGCCGCCGAGGATGTTGCGGATCGTGCCGTTGGGCGACTTCCACATTTCCTTGAGGCCGAACTCCTTCACGCGGGCCTCGTCCGCCGTGATGGTGGCGCACTTCACGCCGACGCCGTACTGCTTGATGGCGTTGGCCGCATCGACCGTGACCTGATCGTTGGTGGCGTCGCGGTTCTCGATGGAGAGGTCGTAGTACTTCAGGTCGATGTCGAGATAGGGGTGGATCAGCTTCTCTTTGATGAAGTGCCAAATAATGCGGGTCATCTCGTCGCCGTCGAGTTCGACGACCGGATTGGCAACCTTGATCTTCGCCATGATCTCACCTTGAACGTTGAGCGGGAACCGGACCTGCCGGACGGCAGGCTGTCTGACGCGGCCTATAGCGCGGCTGGGCTTCCGGGGGAAGCGGTGTCGGGCCGGGAAATAAGTTCAATCCGAGAGCCGCACTTGAATTCAGGCCTGTTCCCATGCCGGCCATGGGGAAGCCGGTCTGCGAAGGAGTGCAGGACTTCCGGGAATCGCGACGGCATGCGCCGGACCCTCTAGGCGGTGACATTCATATAATGTAATAACATCTTAATCTATCCGGGGATCTCGCAAGGAGGTCTTCTCACATCTTGTGTGCTTCCGCACCGTCACGAGCTGAAAATTGTCCTGAAGCTTGGCCGGCACCGGAAGCGCGCACGTCGCGCGGAATCGCCGGTGCGAGGCAACAACGAACTGACAGGGACACACATGCGTCTTGCAATCGCCATCGGAGCCGCCGCGCTCGCTCTCACCCTCGCAGGCTGCCAGACAGCCGAACAATCCATGGCCAGCGCGGAATCCGTCTGCCTGGAGACGGGCCTGAAGCCCGGCACGAAAACCTATCAGCGCTGCGTCAATGCCGGCTACCGCAACAACGTGGCCCAGTCGAACGCGGCCGCCAACCAGGCGGCTGCCGGCGCGGCTGCGGCCGCGATCGGCGGCGCGGTGCTCGGCGCGGCCACGGCGCGTCCCTACTACTACCATTGCGGCTGGGGCTGCTGGTAACGGCGTTCCAGAAGAGAACGAGAGGGCCTCCCGGCGAGAAAGCCTCCCGGGAGGCCCTTTTGCATTCAGGGAGGTGTCCCCGGCCTGCGGAGGCTGGCGGCTGCAGCGTCTTGGCGCTAAGGGAGTGGTTTGCGACGCCACCGGCGGCGTCATGCTCGAAACCCGCCCATGACGAACCCCATCATCATCCTCGTCGAGCCCCAGCTGGCCGAAAACATCGGCATGGTCGCCCGCGCCATGGCGAATTTCGGCCTGTCGGAGCTGCGCCTCGTCTCGCCCCGCAACGGCTGGCCGAAGAAAGGCGCCCATTCGGCGGCGTCGGGCGCGGTCCACGTGCTGGAAGGCGCCAAGCTCTACGACACCGCCCGCGAGGCCATCGCCGACCTGAACTACGTCTTCGCGACCACCGCCCGGGAGCGGGGGCAGATGAAGCGGGTCTTCGCACCGGAAGCCGCCATGGCCGAGACCAGGGCGAGGATCGGGGCGGGGCAGGGGGTCGGCATCCTGTTCGGGCGCGAGCGGACGGGGCTCGAGAACGACGAGATCTCTCTGGCGGATGCCATCGTCACCTTCCCGGTCGATCCGAAATTCTCGTCCCTCAACCTGGCGCAGGCCGTGCTTCTCATGTCCTACGAATGGCAGAGGGCCAGGACCGGCGGCGCGCTGCCCTTCACGGGCGAGAGACTCTCTCCCCCAGCAAAGCGGGAGATGGTGGTCTCCTTCTTCGACTATCTCGAAGCCGAGCTCGAGGCGGTGAACTTCTACCCGGCGGACAAGAAGCCGATCATGGCCCGGAACATGCGGGACATGTTCCACCGGCTCGAGATGAGCGAGCAGGACGTGCGCACGCTCCGTGGGGCGATTCGTGCCCTTGCCGAAGGACGCAGATTGAGAAAGCCTTAAAGATCTTCTGATTTAATGTTGCCGAGTGCATCCTGCGCTTGGCCTTTAGACCCGAGATCGTTCATGCGCCGTCCGCTGACCACCCTTGTCCTCCTGGGTTCGTGCCTCGCTGCTCCGTGGGCGCAGGCGGCGACCCCGCCGAAGCAGCCGGAGAAGGGGCCCGGCGGAGCGGATTACGCTGTTTCCCAGGTAACGAAGCGGGCGGTGGGCACAGCGAGCGCGGGCACCTTCGTGTTCCATGGGGCGGGTGCGGCCGCCGAGCCCCGGCCGGTCGTGGTCTTCTTCCATTCCTGGGGAGCGGCGAACCCGGCCCTCTACGGCGGCTGGATCGATCACCTCGCCCGCAAGGGGCACCTCGTCCTCTTCCCGCGCTTCCAGGAGGTGAACCGCTCCCGTCCCGCCGATGCCTCGACGCTGGCGGCGAGCCTGATCGGGAGCGCCCTTGAGGCTCTCGCTTCCGACCCGGAGGCGAAGCCCGACCTCTCCCGCGTGGCCTATATCGGGCATTCGGCCGGCGTGCCCATCGCGCTCAACGTTGCGGCGGGGGCGAAGGCGGGTGCGCTGCCCGAGCCGAAGCTCATCTTCGGCGTGATGCCGGGCGGCATCGCCTCCACCGAGAAGGACAGGGGCATCATGCTCCAGGACCTGTCCGCCATCGACGCCTCGACCCTGATCGTCACCATGAGCGGCGACCGGGACTATCTGCCCAGCGACCGGGCTTCCCGCCGGATCCTGCAGGCGGCCTCGGCCGTTCCGGCGACGCGCAAGCTGTTCATGCGCGCGAGCTCCGACGACCACGGCTACCCGGCCCTTACCGCGACCCTGGCCTCGCCGGGCTCGCCCAAGTCCGACTACGACGCCGCTTCCATCAAGCTGCCCCCCGATCCGCCGCGCGACCCCAAGCAGAAGAGCACCTGGCGCTGGAGCGCCGACATGGCGCTGACCGGCCCGCAGACGATCCTGACCCAGCAACTCGGCAACAACGGCACCGACACGCTGGATTTCCTCGCCTTCTGGAAGACCTTCGACATGGCCGCCGAGGCGGCCTTCTCGGGCAAGGATGCCGCCGCCCTGCGGCGCGACCCGAAATTCGTCGACATGGGCTCCTGGAGCGACGGATGGCCCGTGCGCCGCCTCTCGGCCGAGATGCCGAAGGTGGAGGGGCAGGAGGAGAAGCCGCAACGGGGCCCGCGCCGGCGCCTCAATCTGGTGCCGACGGAAACCAAGCAGAGCTTTTCCGAGTTCATGAACCGGCGCTCATAAATCAAAGAAGCGGGACGGGGGCTTGCCCTGATGCTTTTCAATCTTCTTGCGGGAACGACCCACAGCCCTGCCGTCATGCCGTCTCCGGTGCCAACCATCCTCCTCTTCGATTCCGGCCTCGGGGGCCTGACGGTCTTTGCCGAGGTGCTGAAGGCGCGGCCCGATGCCCGCTTCGTCTATGCGGCGGACGATGCCGCCTTCCCCTATGGACGCCTGAGCGAGCAGGCCCTGGTGGCCCGCGTTCTCGCCGTGATGGACCGGCTGATCGGGCTCTACGATCCCGAGCTGGTGGTGATCGCCTGCAACACGGCCTCGACCCTCGTGCTGCCGCATCTGCGGGCGCGCTTCGCCACGCCTTTCGTCGGCACGGTTCCGGCCATCAAGCCGGCGGCGCTTGCGACCCGGTCCGGCCATGTCACCGTCCTCGCGACGCCCGGAACCGTGGCCCGGGACTATACCCGCGACCTGATCGAGACCTATGCCGCCGGTTGCCGGGTGAAGCTCGTCGGCTCCCGCAGGCTGGCCGGCTTCGCCGAAGCCGAGCTTGCCGGCGCTCCCGTCTCCGACGAGGAGCTGCTGGAGGAGCTCGCGCCCTGCTTCGTGGAGGACGAGGCGGGACGGACCGACGTGATCGCGCTCGGATGCACCCATTATCCGCTGCTTCTGTCCCGCTTCGAGAAGCTGGCCCGCTGGCCCGTGACATGGATCGATCCGGCCCCCGCCATCGCCCGGCGCGTGGTGCAGCTCATCGGAGGGCCGGTGCCCGGCCACGAGGCCGACGAGGGCGAGGCGCTGGCGGTCTTCACGGGCGGGGCGGGGATCACGGCGCCCCTGCGCGACGCCCTGCATCGGAAGGGACTGCCGCTGGTGGCGGTCGAGGACATGCCGCTGCTGCAGGGCTGAGGCGCTTCCCGATTGACTTTCCCGCTCCTTTCGCCTAGAAGCCACCCGTTCGCGCGGTCCTCAGGGGCCGCGTAACTTTTTACGCACCCGTGGCCCGGCTCCGGTCGGCCTGTCGTCCCGTCCCTCGAGACGGCCCCTTGGGCCTCCTCGGGATGAGGGGAAGAGGAGGGCGCGTTCCTCGAAAACCGTTCGCTTTACCAAGAGGAATCGCGAGATGTCGAAGCGCATTCAGGCCAAGCACAAGCTTGACCGCCGCATGGGCCAGAATATCTGGGGCCGCCCGAAGAGCCCCGTGAACCGCCGCGAATACGGCCCCGGCCAGCACGGCCAGCGCCGCAAGGGCAAGCTCTCCGACTTCGGCACGCAGCTGCGCGCCAAGCAGAAGCTCAAGGGCTACTACGCCAACATCACCGAGAAGCAGTTCCGCCGCTACTATGCCGAGGCGATCCGCCTCAAGGGCGACTCGGGCGAGAACCTCGTCGGTCTGCTCGAGCGCCGTCTCGACGCCGTCGTGTACCGGGCGAAGTTCGTCGCGACCCCGTTCGCCGCGCGCCAGTTCGTCAACCACGGTCACGTGAAGGTCAACGGCCGCCGCGTCAACATCCCGAGCTACCTCGTGAAGCCCGGCGATGTGATCGAGGTCAAGGAAAAGTCGAAGCAGCTCGAGGTCGTCGTCGTGGCGTCCCAGCTCGCCGAGCGTGACGTTCCGGACTACATCGAGGTCGATCACTCCAAGATGACGGCCCGCATCACCCGCATTCCGACCCTCTCCGAGGTGCCTTATGCGGTCCAGATGGAGCCGAACCTCGTGATCGAGTTCTATTCGCGCTAATCGCCGCGAAATCGGGACAGCAAAAAGGCCGCCCTTCGGGGCGGCCTTTTTCTTTCTGCATCCGGCTTACTGCTGGTTCTGGGGCTGGGCCGGAGCCTGCTGCTGATCGCCGCCGCCCTGCCGCTGCATCATGCCCGGGCCGCGATGCATCATGCCATGGCCCTGGTGCATACCCATCCGGGCATGGTCCCTGCCGTGGTGGCGTCCACCATGATGGCCGCGCCAGCCCATGCCGCCGACGGCCGTGCGCAGGAGGCGCGGAGCAACCCGCTTCTGGTCGTCGTTGAACGAGTTCCAGAGGGGCCGCATGGCGGTCGCCAGGGCGCTCGTGCGCTGGGCCCGCTCGGTCATCATCGTGCCGCGCCGTTCGAGCCGCTGCATGAAGTCCATTTCCTGCCGGTCCTGGCCGCGCATGCTGCGGCGCTGCTCCATGCGGGTGAAGCGCTCGTTGGCGTTGGAGCGGATTGCATCCTCCACCGGCTGCCAGAGGCGCTCCTGCTCGGGGGTGAGTCTCAAGCCTGCCTTGATGCCGGCGATGCGAGCGTCGACGAAGCGGTTGAAATCGTCCTGCGACATGCCGCGGCGCTCGGGGCGCGTCGTGTTCTCCTGAGCCGTTCCCGGACCTGCCGGGTTGGCAGGGGCGGTTCCCTGGGCCAGGGCGAAGGTGCCCGTGCCGGCCATGAGGGCCGCGGCGGCGAGGATGGCAATCTTCTTCTTCATTTCAATCTCCTTCGTGAAGTCGATACGGAGGAGATTGGGGCTTGGCCGCTCACGCCCAAGTGACCGCAACATGAACTTTTCGTCATGTTGGGGCGCGGCCGGGCCCTTCTCGCGTGGATCTCAGGGTGGATGAGGGCGCCGGAAGCGCCGGTCCGATCTCCTCCCCGCACGGGGGGAAACGGCGCTGCGCTGTCAGAGGCAATCCGCAGACGGCGTGTCCCTCACAGCCGCTTGAGGAACCCCGCGAAGCGCATCAGGCCCTCGGGCCAGGGACCGTGGCCGCTGTCGGTGTTGATATGTCCCGCGTCGCCCGCATCCACGATGGCGGAGCCCCAGGAATAGGCGATGTCCTCCGCCTTCTCGTACTCGCCGAAAGGGTCGGTCCGGCTCATCACCAGCACGGACGGGAAGGGCAGGGGATCGCGCGGGATCGGCGCGAAGCTCCGGTCGATGGCGGGGATGAAATCCGGCCGCTCGACATCGGGCAGGCCCACCAGGAAGGCGCCCTGCACCTTGCCGGTCTTGAGCAGCGGGGCCGCATGCGCGATCGCGATGACGCCGAGGCTGTGGCCGACCAGGACCACGGGTTTCCTGGCCTTCTCCACGTCGCGGACGATCCGCCCGATCCAGGCCTCCTTGTCGGGGGCGTCCCAGCTTTCCTGCTCGATCCGGCGCGCGGTCGAGAGCTGCCGCTCCCAGCGGCTCTGCCAATGGTCCACGCCGGAATTCTCGTATCCGGGAACGATGAGGATGTCGCAATCGGAGGTTTTCATGGGATCCGAGTTAAACGTCCGCTCCGCTCGGTTCAAGCGGTCTGCTTCATTTCCGTCTCCTCGGCCATCCTCAGCGCCGCCTCCCGCTCGGCGATGTAGTTGCGGGTCAGGGGCACCACGTCGTTGCGCCGCGCGAGCTGGATCTGGAACACCACCGCGTCCTGGAAGCGGAAGGCGGATTCCGACATGGCGAGATAGCACTCCCACATGCGGCAGAAGCGTTCGTCGTAGAGGCGCAGGACCTCCTCGCGATGAGCCATGAATCGCTCCCGCCAGGCCTTCAGGGTGAGGGCGTAGTGCAGGCGCAGCACCTCGACATCCGTCACCACGAGCCCGGCCCGCTCCACCGACGGCATGATTTCCGACAGGATCGGCAGATGCCCGCCGGGAAAGATGTACTTGGTGATCCAGGGATTCGTGGGATAGGGCGGTCCCGAGCGGCCGATGGTGTGGAGGAGCATGACGCCGTCCTCCTTCAGGAGCTGCCGACAGGTCCGGAAATAATCTTCGTAGGACGGCGGGCCCACATGCTCGAACATGCCCACCGAGACGATGCGGTCGAAGGTGCCTTTCGTTTCCCGATAGTCCTCGAGCTCGAAATGGACCCGGCCCAGGAGCCCGGCCGCCGCCGCCCGCTTGCGGGAGACGTCGAGCTGTTCCTCCGACAGGGTCACGCCCCTGACGGCGCCGGCTCCCGCGATCTGCGCCAGATAGAGGCCCATGCCGCCCCAGCCCGAGCCGATGTCGAGAACGCTCTGGCCCTGCTCCACCAGGAGCTTCGCGGCGATGTGCCGTTTCTTGGCCAGCTGCGCCTCTTCGAGGCTCGCATCCGGGTGGTCGAAATAGGCGCAGGAATACTGCCGGTCGCTGTCGAGGAAGAGGGCGTAGAGCCGGCCGTCGAGATCGTAGTGGTGGGCGACGTTGCGCTTGGATTTCACCGCATCGTTCTCGCTGCGGCGCTTCATCCAGGCCCTGATCTTCCTGAGGCGATGGAAGGGAAGCTCGTCGAGCTCGCCATGGGTGTCCTGGAGGAGAAGCTGGAGCAGGTCGTAGATCGTGCCCTTCTCGATCACGAGCCGCCCTTCCATGAAGAGCTCGCCCAGCTTCAATTCCGGATGCAGGCACAGGGCCATCTGGGCGGCAGGGTCCGTGAAGCGGATCGCGACCCGCGGCTCGCCGCCGTCGCCGAAGGTCATGTGCGACCCTCCGGCGGTCATCATTTCGAGCGTGCCGCGCTTCACCGCACGGGTGAAGGCGGTGGCGAGAAGTTTCTCCGACAACATGGTCTAATCCCCGTGCCGTTGATCTCCTGATGGGTATTGTTACCCATTGGAAAGATATTTCCAGCCCCGATGCCGTTCAAGCTTTGCGGTGAATGCGGGGCAAGGCCGTTTTCTCCTTGAAAAGCCGCGCTTGGTGGGTTGAGCCGCCGCCAAAAAGAAAATGGCCGGCTTGGAGCCGGCCACGATGGGATGGTGCTTTCGGCCGCGAAGCGGCCCGTCGTCAGCTTGCGCCGAAGACCCGGGTGAAGATCGTGTCCACGTGCTTGTAGTGGTAGCCCAGGTCGAAGCAGGCCTCGATCTCGTCCGGCGCGAGATAGCCGGTCACGTCCTTGTCCGCCTTCAGCAGGGTCAGGAAGTCGCCTTCGCCGCGCCAGACCGGCATGGCGTTGCGCTGGACGAGGCGGTAGGCGTCCTCGCGCGAGGCGCCCTTCTGGGTCAGGGCCAGCAGGACGCGCTGCGAATGGACGAGGCCGCCGAGGCGGTCCAGGTTCTTCTGCATGTTCTCCGGATAGACCACGAGCTTGTCGATCACGCTGGTCAGCCGGGCGAGGGCGAAGTCCAGGGTCACGGTGGCATCGGGGCCGATCATGCGCTCGACGGAGGAATGCGAGATGTCCCGCTCGTGCCAGAGAGCCACGTTCTCCATGGCCGGCATCGCATAGGCGCGGACCATGCGGGCGAGGCCCGTGAGGTTCTCGGTCAGCACCGGGTTGCGCTTGTGCGGCATGGCCGAGGAGCCCTTCTGGCCGGCGGAGAAATACTCCTCGGCTTCCAGGACCTCGCTGCGCTGCAGGTGACGGATCTCGACGGCGAGACGCTCGATGGAGGAGGCGACCACGCCCAAAGTCGCGAAGTACATGGCGTGCCGGTCGCGGGGAATGACCTGGGTCGAGACCGGCTCGACCGAAAGGCCCATCTGCTCGGCCACGTATTCCTCGACGCTCGGATCGATATTGGCGAAGGTGCCGACCGCGCCGGAGATGGCGCAGGTGGCGACCTCGCGCTGGGCCTCGATGAGGCGCACCTTGCAGCGCTCGAACTCCGCATAGGCCTGGGCGAGCTTGAGGCCGAAGGTGGTGGGCTCCGCGTGGATGCCGTGGGAGCGGCCGATGGTCGGCGTCATCTTGTGCTCGAGGGCGCGGCGCTTGATGGCGGCGAGAAGCTCGTCCATGTCGCGCAGGAGCAGGTCGGTCGCGCGCACGAGCTGCACGTTGAAGGTGGTGTCGAGCACGTCCGACGAGGTCATGCCCTGGTGGACGAAGCGGGCCTCGGGGCCGACGATCTCGGCGAGGTGGGTCAGGAAGGCGATGACGTCGTGCTTCACCTCGCGCTCGATGGAGTCGATGCGCTCCACGTCGAAGGTGGCCTTGGAGCCCTTCTCCCACACGATCTCGGCCGCCTCCTTGGGCACGACGCCGAGATTGGCGAGCGCCGTGGTGGCATGGGCCTCGATCTCGAACCAGATGCGGAACTTGGTTTCCGGGGACCAGATGGCGACCATCTCGGGGCGGCTGTAGCGGGGGATCACGTGTCTTCTCCTACGGGCGGGGCGCAGCGCGGACCGGCTTCGACGATGCGGTGATCGCTATTGGATGACAGGGGCGAAGACAAGCCTCGTGCGCGCCGAATGGCCCCGCGCTCCGCGCAGGCGACGCTAGGCGCGCAGTTCCTTCACCCCGTCGACCACGAGCTTCGCGCCGATGGCTCCGAAGACCAGGCCGAAGCTGCCCTCGATCGCCCGGAAGAAGCGGGCATAGGCGCGCATGACGATTCCGGTCGAGAAAAGCAGCGCATAGGTGCCGTAGATGACCATGGCCGATGCCGAGGCACCGAGCCCGATGGCCAGGAACCCGAGGACGGACAGGCCGGAGGAGGCGAGATACATGGAGATCGCCACCCACATGAGCGCGGCCTTCGGATTGGTCAGGACGACCAGCAGGCCCCGCAGATAGGCCGCTCGTCCGCCCGTCCTCACGCTCGCGGCGACAGGGCCGCCCTGGGAGCGGGTGAGGGCGGCGCGCACGGCCTTCAGGCCGAGATAGATCAGGTAGCCGCCGCCGATGAAGCGCATGGCCGTGATCGCCTGCGGAAAGGCGTCGAGAAGGGCTCCCACGCCCGAGGCGAAGAGGGTGGCCCAGAGGAAGACACCCGTCGCGATTCCCGCGGCCGTGGCGATGCCGGGGGCGCGACCGCTCCCGAGAGAGGCCGACGACACGGCCATCATGTTCGGCCCCGGCGAGACCTGGGCCAGGAAGATGCCGAGGAAGACGGGGGCGATGTCGAGCATGGGAGGTCTCTTGCGGCTGAGGAGCGCGTTCGGACAGCTTAGACGATCATGCCGCGAACCGACACCCCCGGCGCTTCGGCACGTTTCGGATGCGGGAGCAGGTTTGCCCGTGGAGCGAGGAACATACCACCGAGCAAGGAAGTTAAGCCGGATGCCTCGATACTACCGCCACATCCGGCAGGGCGATCAGCTTATCGAAGACCCTGACGGGATCGAGCTGCCCGACCTCGCCCGCGCCCGGGCCGAGGCTCTCGCGGGCATCCGGGATATTCTGGCCGAAGCAATCAAACGCGGTGCCGACGATTCCCTGGACGATGCCGTCGTGATTGCGGACGAAACCGGCCGTGAGCTGATGACGGTCCCGTTCATCGAGGCTCTGCCGCAGCGTCTGTACGAGGCAATCCTGGCATCCGGCTCCAAAGCGGGATCCGACACCAATCCGTAACCGGGAGGAGCGGGCGCATGTCACATCCACTCATCGCAAAGCTTGAGCGGCATGGCCCCCTCTCCGAGGACGAGAAGCATGTGCTTCGGCAGATCACGTTGCGGACCTCCGTTTACCAGGCGCGCGAGGACATCGTGCCCGAGGGCAGCTGTCCGAATCACAGCAGCCTCATCCTTTCCGGCTTTGCCACTCGCCAGAAGCACTCAGTGGACGGGCGACGGCAGATCACGGCCTTTCACGTCCCGGGCGATTTCGCGGATCTTCACAGTTTCCTGCTCAAGAAGATCGACGACGGCGTCGCCGCGCTCACGACCTGCACCGTGTCCCATGTCGCTCACAGCGACCTGAAGGAAATCACCAAGCACTATCCTCATCTCACCCGCGTGCTTTGGCTCACCACTCTCGTCGACGGCGCCGTGCATCGCGCCTGGATGACCAGCCTTGGGCGAATGGACGCCCGGGAGCGCCTCGCGCACTTCCTGTGCGAGCTGCGCGACCGTCTCGAACCCGTGCAAATGACGAAGGACAATTCCTACGAACTGCCGATCACGCAGGAGGAGCTGGGTGACGCGTTCGGCATCACCACCGTCCATGTGAACAGGGTCCTGCAGGGGCTCCGGAGCGACGGTCTGATCACCTCGCGCGGCAAGACCTTGATCATCGACGACTGGGAGCGCCTCAAGGAGGTCGGCCAGTACGACCCGGATTACCTGCACATAGACCAGGAGGTCGAGCGGGATTGATGAGCCCGAAGCCTCCGGCACGACGCAACGCCGGGCGTGACCTGGTCGCGCAGGCCGACCAGGCCGTGCGGGGTCAGTGCGTGCTTCCCGCCGGTCGAGGCAGGGTCGCGCCGCCGAGCAGGCGGCGCAGTTCGCCGATGAGCTTCGCCGGCGGCACCGGCTTGGACAGGGCGATCAGGTCGGGATGACGCTGGCGCACGTCGTCCGGCACCGCCCCGCCGGTATAGACCAGGGTCGGGATGCCGCGGGCGCTCAGCGCCTCGAGAACGGGCGTAACGGGGCCGTCGGACAGGTTGACGTCCAGCAGGGCCGCGTCGAGCGGCGTTCCGTCCTTCAGGAGTTTCTTGGCCTCGCTCAGGCTTCCGACCGGGCCGACAGGCACGCCTTCGGCCTCCACCAGGAGCTGCCTGATGTCCTCGGCGGTGACGGCTTCATCTTCCAGAACGAGAACGCGGCATCCGCTCAACATACCCAGCCTCCGGTTCAGAGAGATGGGCAACGAGCGGGCTCTTGGCTTGTTCCGTCATGCGACAGCGCTGCATGAGGCCATGCCTCCAGTGCAGCCCGCCCGCTCTAGCGGGCCTGTTCGGCCGCCGAACGGATGGCCGCCATGTTGGGCCCATAGGCCGAGGGGCCGCCCTTGAAGGTGGCGGAGCCGGCCACGAGCACGTTGGCGCCGGCGGCTGCCACGAGAGGAGCCGTTTCCGGCGTCGCGCCCCCGTCGATTTCGATGTCGATGTCCCGGTCGCCGACCATCGCCTTGACGCGCCGGATCTTGTCGCAGACCGACCCGATGAAGGCCTGGCCGCCGAAGCCGGGATTGACCGTCATGAGCAGGACGAGGTCGACCATGTCGAGCACCGGCTCGATGGCGGATTCGTGCGTGCCGGGATTGAGCACGATGCCGGCCTTCTTGCCCAGCGCCCGGATGGTCTGGAGCGACCGGTGCAGGTGCGGTCCTGCTTCCGCATGGATGCTGATGATGTCCGCTCCCGCCTTGGCGAAGGCTTCGAGATACGGATCCACCGGGGCGATCATCAGGTGCACGTCGAACACCTTCGCCGAGTGCGGACGCAGGGCCTTCACCACGTCCGGCCCGATGGTGATGTTCGGCACGAAGTGCCCGTCCATCACGTCGATATGGATCCAGTCCGCGCCGGCCTGGTCGATGGCGCGCACCTCTTCGCCCAGCTTGGCGAAGTCGGCGGACAGAATGGAGGGGGCGATGAGAAGAGGACGTGTCATGGCCGCGCCGGTAGCACGAGCTTATCCCTGCGGCAACGGGACATCGGCGCCCGATCCCGCCAACTCCCTGGGGAGAGGGCCTTTTGCCACAGGAAAGGCGTGGACGGCCCCGAAGGATCGGGAGTAAACATGCGGCACGCGAGAGGGGTGCAAGGCTCCTCGGCTCCCGGCTTCCGGGGGATCACAGGATAGGATTCGATTTCCCATGCGTAAGGACGTCGTTGTTCTTGGCGCCGGCATCGTCGGCGTGTCGATTGCCATTCACCTGCAGAAGCGCGGACGCTCCGTGCTGCTGGTGGACAAGCGCCGTCCCGGCGAGGAAACCTCCTTCGGCAATGCCGGCCTGATCCAGCGCGAGGGCGTCTATCCGTACGGCTTCCCGCACGATTTCGGCGCGCTGCTCCGCTACGCGCTCAACAACACCATCGACGCCCATTACCACATGGCGGCGCTGCCGAAGCTGGCGCCGTTCCTGTTCCAGTACTGGATGCATTCGCGCCCTGCGCAGCACAAGGCGATCGCGCGCCTCTACGCGCCGCTGATCGAGCACAGCGTGACCGAGCACATGGCGCTCGCGGAGGAGGCGGGCTCGACGCAGCTCATCCGCCCGACCGGCTGGATGAAGGTCTTCCGCTCCGACAAGGCGATGGAGACACAGCTTCGCGACGCCGAGCAGGTGCGGAGCGACTTCGGCGTCAACTTCGTCGCCCTGAACACGAAGGGCGTGGCCGAGCGCGAGCCGCACATCAAGGCGGAGATGAAGGGCGGCATCCACTGGACCGACCCGGCCGCCATCTTCGACCCGTACCACCTCGTCCTGTCCTATGTGGAGCTGTTCGAGAAGCTCGGCGGCGAGGTCGCGGCGGGCGACGCCAAGACCCTGGAGCAGACGGCGGAGGGCTGGCGCCTCCAGACCGAGAAGGGCGCCGTCGATGCCGGCGACGTGGTCGTGGCGCTCGGCCCCTGGGCCGACGTGGTGACGAGGAAGCTCGGCTACAACTTCCCGCTCGCGGTCAAGCGCGGCTACCACATGCACTACAAGCCGGAAGGCAACGCGGTGCTCAATCGCCCGACCCTGGATTTCGAGCGCGGCTACTTCCTGGCCCCGATGGCGAGGGGCATCCGTCTCACCACGGGCGCCGAATTCGCCGACCGGGACGCGCCCAAGACGCCCGTGCAGCTTCAGCGGGCCGAGCCCATCGCCAAGTCCTTCTTCCCCCTCGGCGAGCGGGTCGATCCGGAGCCCTGGATGGGCATGCGTCCCTGCACGCCGGACATGATGCCGATCATCGGCCGGGCGCCGCGCCACAAGAACCTCTGGTTCAGCTTCGGCCACGCCCACCACGGCATGACCCTCGGGCCCGTTACCGGGCGCGTCATGGCCGAGATGATCACCGGCGAGCCGACGGTGATCGATCCCAAGCCCTATCGTCCCGACCGGTTCTAGAACTCGGTCGCGCCCGCCGCGAACCGGTCGCGCCAGGCGGGCTGCGCGGTCGGGAAGGGCAGGGCCGTGGCCTCGTAGACGCCCCGGGCGATGGCGCGGGTGACGCAGTCGGCGGCGGCCGCGGTGATGTGGGTGAAATCCTCGACATCGTCGAGGGGCCGCTGCCCGGTGGCCGCCGCGAAGACCGTGTCGCCGTCGTAGAGCGCATGGGAGAAGCGCAGGCCCCGGGCGATGCCCGCATGGGACGAGATGGCGAGGCGCTTGGCCTGTCCCTTGGTGAGAACCGCGTCGGTCGCCACCAGCGCGATGGTCGTGGCCGGCTGCGGGCCGCCTTTCCAGATGAGCTCCCGCTTTTCGGGATGGACCTTCTCGGGGTGCCCGTGGCCGCCGAACTCGTCGCCCTCCTCGAAGGCGCCGGCCCAGAAATGGGGGCCTTCCCCGATGACCGCCGAGGCGATGCTGTTGACGATCACCATGGCGCCGACCCGGTGCCCGGAGGCCGTCACCGTGCTGACCGAGCCGAGGCCGCCCTTCAGGTTCGCGGTCGTGGCCCCGTAGCCGCCGCCCGCCGTGCCGAGCGCGAAGTCGTGGCCCGCCGCCTTCGCCGCCTCGTAGCCGAGGTCCCGGTAGGGCGGATAGCGCCCCCAGTCCTTGTCCCCACCATTGAGCATGTCGAAGATGACCGCCTGGGAGACCAGGGGAATCCGCGCCGGTCCGACGGGGAAGCCGATGCCCTGCTCCCGCAGGCAGGCCTGCACCCCGCTCGCGGCATCGAGGCCGAAGGCCGAGCCTCCGGACAGGACGACGGCGTGGATGCCCGGCACCATCTTGTCCGGCTCGAGCAGGTCCGTCTCCCGGGTGCCGGGGGCGCCGCCGAGGACCGCGCAGGAGACGACCGTCGGCTTGTCGAAGAGGGCGACTGTCACGCCGGAGGCGAGGGCGGGATCGTGAGCGTTGCCGACGCGAAGGCCGGGCACGTCGGTGATGAGGTTGCGGAGCTGGGGCATGACGGCAAGGCAAGCTGAAAACGGCCACGTTCACAAGCTGGCGACTGCGACATCCACCGGCTTTCTTGTCCCGAGCCGACAGGATAGAAGACCTCCATGCTCAGCGTCTCCCTTCCTGCCGCGGTTGCCGGCGGCCTCATCAGCTTCCTGAGCCCCTGCGTCCTGCCGTTGGTGCCGCCCTACCTGTCCTTCCTGGCGGGCACCACCTTCGACCGGCTGAACGCGGGGGACGGCGCCGTGCGCCGCCGCGCGGTCCTGGCGGCCCTCCTTTTCGTCGCCGGCTTTTCCACCGTCTTCGTGCTCCTGGGCGCCACCGCCTCGGCCTTGGGACAGGTGATCCGGCAGTACCTCGACGTCCTGAGCACCGTCGCAGGCGTCGCCATCATCGTGATGGGCCTGCATTTCCTCGGCATCTTCCGGATCGGGCTGCTCTACCGCGAGGCGCGGTTCAACGTGGACAAGCCCGTGGGGCTGTGGGGCGCCTACGTGATGGGACTCGCCTTCGCGTTCGGCTGGACGCCCTGCATCGGCCCGGTCCTGGCGGCCATCCTGACCGTGGCGGGCTCCGAGGACAGCGTCTCGCAGGGAGCGATTCTGCTGGCGGCCTATTCGGCGGGGCTGGGTATCCCGTTCCTGCTCGCGGCCTTCGCCATGAAGCCCTTCGCGGCGCTCCTGAAGCGCATGCGTTCGCGCTTCTCCGTGGTGGAGAAGACCATGGGGGTCCTGCTCGTGCTGACCGGCATCGCCTTCCTGACCGGCTGGATCACCACCGCGTCCTTCTGGCTGCTTGAGACGTTTCCGGCGCTGGCGACCTTGGGCTGAGCACGGCAGGAATCGGGTCGCTTCCGGCTTCCGGTGCTGCGACCGTGGCGGTCTCGATCAAGGAGACCATTCATGCCGTTCCAAGTCCGTGGCATCGACCCGCAGCCGTTCCAGCCGCTCTTCCGCCTGTCCGACGAGGCTCTTGCCGCCCAGGGCATCATCAGGGTGAAGGCCGACGAACCCGACGCCTATCCGTGCCGGGTCGCCCTGGCGCGGGTGAGGAAGGGGGAGGAACTGCTCCTCGTCCATTACATGCACCAATCGAACCCGGCCTCGCCGTACAGGGCAGGCGGCCCGATCTTCGTCAGCCGGGGTGCCGAGGAGCCGGCGCATTACCGGGGCGAGCTTCCTCCGGCCCTGCGCGACCGGCTGCTGTCCCTGCGGGCCTACGATGCCGACGCCCTGATCGTCGATGCCGAGGTGGCGGAGGGGAATGAGGTTTCGGCCGTGATCCAACGGTTCCTGGCCCGCCCGGACGTGGCCCATGTGGATGCCCATTTCGCCCGGCGCGGCTGTTTCGCGGGGCGGATCGAGCGGCTTTGACGGCGGCCTTGGGCCGCCCTCAGAGGGTCAGCGCGTGCCCGGCGGCCCGCAAGGCGTCCACGGCCCGGTCCAGATCCGCTTCCTTCACCAGCACGTAATCGGTGCTGAAGGTCGAGGTGGCGAAGATGCCCACATTCGCCCCGGCGAGGGGACCGAGGACCGAGGCCAGGATGCCGGCCACGCTGAAATCGAAGCTCTGCTCGATCCGGAAACAGCGCCAGGCGCGGTCGATCTCGGCCCCCGGCGGCGCCCGATCGAGAGGACAGACGAGGGTCGTTTCTTCCGGGGCTCTCACCAGAAGGTGAAACGGCCCCGGAGGCAGCGGCTCCACCGCCGCATCGGGCGGGAGACGGCAGACGGCATAGGGGTGCTCGAGCAGCGACAGGGTGAGGGCGGGCATCGTCGGCCTCGGTGTTTCCATGAAAAAACCCGCCCTGTTTCCAGGGCGGGTCTCGGGATCGGGTCAGCCGACCGATTACATGCCGACTTCGTTGCCGGCGTAGTCGATCTTGCCGTCGGCGCCCTTCTTCCAGACGTACACGACGTAGTCCGGACGGGTGATGTCGCCCTTCTTGTCGAAGGAGAGATCGCCGA
The DNA here is from genome assembly GCF_042650665.1 of Microvirga sp. GCM10011540. Taxonomy (NCBI): domain Bacteria; kingdom Pseudomonadati; phylum Pseudomonadota; class Alphaproteobacteria; order Hyphomicrobiales; family Methylobacteriaceae; genus Microvirga; species Microvirga sp. GCM10011540. The sequence goes on from NZ_JBHSBQ010000040.1 coordinate 18,232, forward strand.
TCACGGTCTTGAAGGGCTTGCCGGCCTTGATCACGTTGGCGACCTTCTGGCCGTCCGTGCTGCCCGCCTGCTTCGCAGCCTCGGCCAGAACCTGGGCCGCAGCGTAGCTGTAGAGGGTGTAAGCCTCGGGCTCGTAGTTCTTGGCGCGGAACTTCTCGACCACTTCCTTGGCGTTCGGGTTCTTGCGCGGATCCGGAGCGAAGGTCATCAGGGTGCCTTCGGCGCCCGGGCCGGCGATCGAGGTGAACTCGGCCGACACGATGCCGTCACCCGACATGAGCGGGGAGTTGAGGCCCTGGTCGCGCATCTGACGGATAATGAGGCCGGCTTCCGTGTGGAGGCCGCCGAAATAGACCACGTCCACGCCGGCCTGCTTCAGCTTCGACACGAGAGCGGAATAGTCCTTCTCGCCCGTGTTGATGCCTTCGTACACGACTTCCTTCAGACCCTTGCTGTTCATGGTCTTCTGGGTCTCGTCGGCGAGGCCCTTGCCGTAGGGGGTCTTGTCGTGAATGATCGCGACCTTCTTGCCCTTGAAGTTGTCGGCGAGATAGGTGCCGGCCACGAGGCCCTGCTGGTCGTCGCGACCGCAGGTGCGGAAGGTGTTCCACATGCCGCGCTCGGTGTAGGTCGGGTTCGTCGAAGCGGGCGAGATCTGGACGATGCCGGCCTCTTCGTAGACCTGCGAAGCCGGGATCGAGACGCCCGAGCAGAAGTGGCCGATGACCATCTTCACGCCTTCGGCCGCGAACTTGTTGGCCACCGAAACGCCTTGCTTCGGATCGCAGACGTCGTCGCCGACGACGAGCTCGACCTTCTGTCCGTTGATGCCGCCGGCAGCATTGATGTCAGCGACCGCCTGCTCGGCGCCGTTCTTGAGCTGCGCGCCGAAAGCGGCGTTCGGGCCCGTGATGGGACCGGCCACGCCGACCTTGATCTGCGCGTTGGCCGCACCGGAAAAGGCAAGGCCGAGGCCGAGCGCAACGCCGGTCAACAGCAAATTCTTCATGAGGTCACTCCTCTGGGTGGTTTTATTAGGCCCCTCTTCCTCAAGGGGCCGGCTTCGACGGGCCTGGGCCCGCCTTCCGGGTGACATCATGCTTCTTTTTGAGCGGAAGTCACGCCGGAAATTCTCGGGCTTAGCCCTTCGTATGAGAGGCCTTTTCCCGCCAGCTGAACGGGCCGGTCCGCTCGTAGAGCCAACGATATTGTGATGTCATCTGCCTGGCCCGGTAGTACTGGAAGCCGAGGCTGCCGATGATCAGGAGCACGATGGTGTCGACCGCATAGTAATGCACCGACAGGAGTGTGCCGCCGAATAGGGCGAAGTGGATGAACCGGACCGCCGCCCCCAGGATCAGCAGATAGAGGATGAGGTTCCAGTAGGGCCGCCAGGTGATGGCGATGGCCCGGCCGGTCATCCAGGCGGCCCAGCCGCCCATGATCACGGTGATGAGAAGGAAGAGCCAGAAGGACGGCTCTTCGTAGAGAATGCCCTGCATCAGTGATGCCCTCCCTCGAGATAGGCCGCCCGGACCTGCGGATCCTCCAGCAGCTCCTTGCCGGTCCCGCTCATGGTGATGTTGCCCGTCACCATCACATATCCGCGATGGGCAAGCTTGAGGGCGTGATAGGCGTTCTGCTCCACCAGGAACACGGTCATGCCGTCCTGCTCGTTGAGCTCCTTGATGATCGTGAAGATCTGCTTCACGATCAGGGGGGCGAGGCCCAAGGACGGCTCGTCCAGGAGGAGGAGCTTCGGGCGGCTCATGAGCGCCCTGGCGATGGCCAACATCTGCTGCTCGCCGCCCGACAGGGTGCCGCCGCGCTGCTGCAGGCGCTCCTTCAGGCGCGGGAACAGGGTGCAGACCCGCTCCAGATCCTGGTCGAAATGGGCGAAGCCGTTGATCGAGGCGCCCATCTGCAGGTTCTCGTACACGGTCATGCGCGGGAAGATGCGCCGTCCCTCCGGGGACTGGGCGATCGAGAGCTGCGCGATCTCGTGGGTCGGCATCTTGGTGATGTCCCGGCCCGCATAGGTGATCGTGCCCTCGCGGGCCCGCGGGTTGCCGAAGATCGTCATCATCAGCGTCGACTTGCCGGCGCCGTTGGCCCCGATCAGGGTGACGATCTCGCCTTCGTGGACGTCCATGTCCACGCCCTTGAGGGCGATGATGTTGCCGTAATAGGTCTTCACGCCGCGCACGCTGAGAAGCGGCTGGCGGCCCGCGGCCGGGCTCGCGCCGGGCTGGCGGTGTGTCTGTGCTCCAGCGGTGCTCATGCGCCGATCTCCGCTTCCACCTGTTCCACTTCCGAATCGTCGACGCCGAGATAGGCGGCGATCACCTTCGGATCGTCCCTGACCTGGGCCGGCGTGCCGTCCGAGATCTTGGTGCCGTAATCGAGCACCACCACGTGATCGGAGATCTCCATCACCACCGACATGTCGTGCTCGATGAGCAGGATCGAGGTGCCGTGATCCTTGCGGATCGACAGGAGAAGCTCGTTCAGCTCGAGGGATTCACGCGGGTTGAGGCCCGCCGCCGGCTCGTCGAGGCAGAGCAGGAGCGGGTCCGTGCACATGGCGCGGGCGATCTCCAGGCGGCGCTGGTCGCCGTAGGGCAGGTCGCCGGCCGGGTCGTCGGCCCTGTGGGTGAGACGGGTCTTTTCCAGCCAGAACTTCGCCCGCTCGATGGCCTCCTTCTCGGCATCGCGGTAGCGGCCGAGGCCGAGCACGCCGAGGAAGGTGAAGCCGGAGGCGATCATCAGCGGGTTGTGCTGCGCCACCAGCAGGTTCTCAAGCACGGTCATGCCCGAGAACAGGCGGATGTTCTGGAAGGTGCGGGCGACCTTGGCCTTCCAGTTGATGTCGTAGCCCGGAAGCCTCTCGAGGAGCAGGTGCGAACCGTCCGGCTTGCGGAGCGCGATCATGCCCTCCGTCGGCTTGTAGAAGCCGGTGATGCAGTTGAAGACCGTGGTCTTACCGGCGCCGTTGGGGCCGATGAGCGCGGTGATGTCGCCGCGCCCGGCCTTGAAGGAGAGGTCGTTGATGGCGACGAGGCCGCCGAAGCGCATCGTGAGATGCTGAACGTCGAGGATGGGGTCCTGAAGCCAGCGCATTAGCCGTGTCCTTCCTTCACGAGCGAGCCGGAAATCGCCTTGCGCTCTTTCAAGATCACCGAGGGTTGACGCTCCGAGATGAGGCCGCGCGGACGCCACACCATCATGGCCACCATGCCGGCGCCGAAGAGCAGGAGGCGGTACTCGTTCGGGTCGAAGCCCGAACCGAAGACGGCCTGGAGGAAGGTCAGGTTACGCAGCACCTCCGGCCCGCCCACGAGCACGATGGCCGCGATGGCGACGCCGATCTGGGAACCCATGCCGCCCATGACCACGATGGCCAGGATGATTGCGGATTCCAGGAAGTTGAAGCTTTCCGGCGAGATGAAGCCCTGACGGACCGCGAAGAACGATCCGGCGAAGCCGCCGAACATGGCGCCGATGGCGAAGGCCGTCAGCTTGGTGTTCGTGGTGTTGATGCCCAGAGACCGGCAGGCGATCTCGTCCTCGCGCAGGGCTTCCCAGGCGCGGCCGACGGGCAGCTTGCGCAGGCGCATCGTCACGAAGTTGGTCAGCAGCGCCAGGGCCAGGATCAGGTAGTACAGGAAGATCATCCTGTGCATACCGTTGAACTCGAGCCCGAAGGTGTCAGCGAAACCGCCTTCTCCCGCCGTGAACGGGATGCCGAAGAAGGTCGCGCGCGGGATCGAGGAGATGCCGGCGCCGCCATTCGTCAGGTCCACCCAGTTGATGAGGACGAGGCGGATGATCTCGCCGAAGGCGAGGGTCACGATGGCGAGGTAGTCGCCGCGCAGGCGCAGCACCGGGAAGCCCAGGACGATGCCCCAGAAGGCGGCGAGAATGCCCGCCAGCGGGAGGCAGATCCAGAACGACAGCCCGAACGTGGTCGAGAGCAGGGCGTAGGAATAGGCGCCGACCGCGTAGAAGGCCACATAGCCCAGGTCCAGAAGACCGGCGAGGCCCACCACGATGTTCAGGCCCCAGCCGAGCATCACGTAGGTGAGGATCAGGATGCCCAGATCGACCCAGTAGCGGGATTCGTTCAGGCCGCCCTGGATCAGGTAGATCAGGATCGGGAAGGCGAGGGCGACCCCGAGAAAGAAGGGAATGCCGAAGCGGGAGGCCTTCTGGAAGGCGCTCGGCTCCGCATGGACCAGCTCCGTCGCCTGGGTGGGGCTCGGGACGGCCTCGCGGGCGGCCCGGGACGCCATGAAGGCGTGCTGCGCCAGGCGGAGGCCGAAGACGATGGCGCAGAAGATCGCCACCATGTCCCAGCGCGGGTTCAGGAACAGGTCCGCGCCGCTCTGGTCGGTGCGGTAGGCGACGATCGGGATCGACAGGCCGAAGGCGATCAGGGCGCTCTTCGCGGAATCCTTGAGGGCCGCCGCGAGGTCGAAGCGCGTGGGAACGGCCGGGCTTCGCGCCGAGCTCGTGGTGATGGAAGGAGCGTTCATGGGCTGCGGGCTCCTTAAACCTTCTCGACCTCAGGCCGTCCGAGAATGCCGGAGGGCATGAAGATCAGGACGATGGCCAGAATGGAGAAGGCCGCCACGTCCTTGTACTCGATCGAAAAATAGGCCGACCAGAAGGTCTCGATGAGACCGATGATCAGGCCGCCGAGAACCGCGCCCGGCAGGGAGCCGATGCCGCCCAGAACCGCCGCGGTGAAGGCCTTCACGCCGGGAACGAAGCCGTCGCTGAAGCTCACGACGCCATAATACAGCAGATACATGGTGCCGGCGACGGCCGCGAGGGCGGCGCCGATGACGAAGGTGAGGGAGATCGTCCGGTCCACGTTGATGCCGAGCAGCGCCGCCATCTTGCGGTCCTGCTCGCAGGCGCGCTGGGCCCGGCCGAGGGAGGTCTTCTGCACGATGTACCAGAAGATCGACAGCAGAACGGCCGTCGAGACCATGATGATGATCTGCTTGTAGGAGAGGGCCACGTTGTAGCCGCTCTCGCCCTGGAACAGCACGATCACCTCGCCGACCATGGGGGGCGTCGGCTTGTTGCGGGCGCCCTGGGCCACCTGAACGAAGTTCGACAGGAAGATCGACACGCCGATGGCCGAGATCAGCGGCGCCAGGCGGAAGGAGCCGCGCAGGGGCCGGTAGGCGATCCGTTCCACGGTCCAGCCCCACAGCGAGGTCAGCGCCATCGCGATGAGGAGCACGATGAACAGGGCCAGCACCACCGACGAGATCCCGAGCCAGGTGGTCAGGATCACGAAGAAGATGAGCGCGATGAAGGCGGAGAGCATGAAGACGTCGCCGTGGGCGAAGTTCACCATGCCGATGATGCCGAAGACCATCGTGTAACCGATGGCGATGAGGCCGTAGATCGACCCCAGCGTCAGCCCGTTGATGAGCTGCTGCACAAAGATTTCCATGTCCTACCCTTGCCCCTCTGGATGGGGTCATTGTTGGTGAAGGCCAGCAAAGCACGATGCGTGGTCGAGGCCAAGCCGGACCTAAGGTGAGGTGTCTCTAGCAAACGGGATTCCGTTCGACAACGTTCTGTTAAGTTTCCTATCAGCTCCACGAATGGACCCGGAGTCCAAACTAGCGTCAGGGGCCGCTTTCAAAATAGGCAGCGAAGACCATATGCCTCCTATGACCTTGTGCTCGGCCAAAAAGGGTGGAAGAGGCTTGTCCGGATCCAGATGTTGAAAAAGCAGCCCTTCCCCGACTCCGCCACCGGTGCCTCCGGCCTCGATTCCGTCCTCTTCCGGGAGGGCATGAGCCACGTGGCCGCGGCCGTGCACGTGGTCACGACCGACGGGCCCGCGGGCCGCGCGGGCTTTACCGCGACCGCGGTCACGCCCGTCACCGACAGTCCCGCCTCCCTGCTGGTCTGCGTCAACACCGAGGGCCGCTCCGGCCAGTCGCTGCTCGCCAACGGGGTCTTCTGCGTCAACACCCTGGGCGCCGCCGACCGGGAGGTCGCGGACATCTTCGCGGGGCGGGCCGATCTTCACGGCCAGGACCGGTTCTCCCGCGGGCGCTGGGAAACCCTCGCGACCGGCGCTCCCGCCCTGGGCACGAGCCTCGTGTCCTTCGACTGCCGTCTGAGCGAGGCGCGGATCGTGGCCACCCACCACGTGATCATCGGCGAGATCGTCGCCATCCGGATCGGGGAGACGCAGCCGGCCCTGGTTTATCAGAACCGGCTCTACCACGAGCTTTAATCCCGGCCCGAGCGCTGCCCCTTGGGCGCGTAGGGGCTCCACCCGGTGAGCTGGACGAACCCGTCGCTCACGGCGACGACCAGGTGCCTCCGGTGCCTGTGGACGAGGGTGCCGGGCTTGTAGCCGTGCCGCTCCTCCCAGCCGCCGCCCTCCCAGACGTAGATGAACCGGGAATCCACCTTGGCGAAGGTCTCGATGGACCCGAAGGTGCGCATCGTCCGCAGGACCTCGCGCACGCTCTTCGTCCAGTCGAGGGTGCGCTCGGCCTGGGTCATGCGCGGCCAGTAGGAGCCCTCGCCCTGCGGCTTCGCCTCCGCCCAGAGCCGGGGCAACTCCTCCGCGAGGGAGCCGGCGATGCGCCTGGCCGCCATCTGGCACCGGGCGAGGAGGAGGTCGTGGTTCTCGTTCGGGGACAGGGGAAACCGCTCCTGCGCGATGATGGCGCCCGTATCGAAGGACGGCTCCAGCACATGGGCGGTCACGCCCCATTCCTCCCGGTCCTCGAGGATCGCCTGGAACAGCGGATAGGGGCCGCGCCCGACCGGAAGGGGCGAGGGGTGGAAGTTCAGCGCGTAGGGCAGATACGGCTCCCAGCCTTTGACGAGCCAGGGATATCCGGCCACGACCAGCGCCTGGCAGCGCATGGCCCTGAGGCTCGCCAGATCCGCCAGGGAGATCCGCGCCATCTGGATCGGCACCCGGTAGCTGCGGGCGCGGGCGATGGTGACCTCGTTGAAATCGTAGATGCCGTCGCAGGGGCGGCTGAAGAGTTTGACCGGCTCCCAGCCCTTGGCCAGCAGAGCCTCGAAGACGTCTCCGAGGAAATCGATTCCGGCGAAGGCGAAGCGCATTCGCGGTGATCCTCCCTGCCGGGTCCCTTACTCGGCTCTGCTCTTGCCCGTGTCCACCGAGGCGGTCAGCGCCCGCCTCGGCCCCTTCCTGATAAATGAACGGAAGATCGCATTGTTGCGCAAGGCCGTCTCGCCGGCGCTGATGACGGTGTCGAGGGTCTGCAGGTCGAGCTTGAACCGGGTCGGGACCTTGTCGAGCCGCGCCTTGAGCTCGGGGCCCGCATCCTCGAAGGAGACGCGCCCGACGGTGAAGGTGACGTCGGCGCAGTTCCAGCCGGCGAGCGTGCCGCGCAGCTTCACCACCTCCGCGCTGGACAGGGAGCAGCGCCAGCGCCGCAGGTCGTCCTGCCAGTCGCGCATGATGGTCGTGAAGTAGTCGTAGCCCTTGTAGACGCCGGAATCGATGGCCGCGTCGGTCACGACCCCGGCGAGTTCGAAGCCGGACGGGGAGGCGAGGTTGCGGGGCCAGTTGCCGGCCGGATCGCGGCCCGCATCGACGACGAGGAACAGGAAGCGCTTGACCCGCACGGCCTGCTCGGCGGTCATCGGCATGTAGGGCCGGTCCCGGTTGGTGCGGGCGACGGCCAGCGAATGGATGCCGAAATTGTCCGTGAGGCCGCCGTCGAGGAGCTTCACGTAGCGGTATTTTTCCGGATCGCTGCGGTAGCGCATCACCGCGGCGGCGCTGGCCTTCAAGGTTGCGGGGGCGGTCGGGTCGGCGATGCCGCGCTGGTACCATTGCGGGACCTTACCGCCGCAGGTCGCGCCGAAATTCTCGACGTTCATCGGAATGAAGAGGCCCGGCACGGCCGCCGATGCGGCGACCGCCTCCGACAGGCGCACCTTGCTCAGGTCGCTGCACAGCACGTTGAACGTGATCGGCTCGAACACGAAGGGCACGCGGCTGTAGATGTCGGACGCGGCGATCCAGACCAGGGGACGCCCGCGGGCGAAGAGATCCGCGTAGGTGGCGCCGTCGAACAGGTTGTCGTCGAGCCAGCGGGGGAATTTGGAGCGGTCGTTGACGCCACCGTCCTCCACGATGCGCAGGACGTTGCCCAGGGAGACCTCCGTGTCGAAGCCCTGCTCGGCATTGCGCTCCAGGAAACGGGTGCGGAAATCCGGGAGCCCCTCGCGGCCCTTGAGGCCGAAATACGCGGCCGTCACCGAGCCGCCGGACACGCCGGTCACGAGGTCGACCATGTCCGTCAGGCGGTTCTGGCCGCGCTCCGTCGTCATCTCGTAGCGGTCGAGTTCGTTCAGGACGCCGTAGGAGAAGGCCGAGGCCCGCATGCCGCCGCCGGAGAACGCGATGCCGACCACGGTCGAACCGAACTGCTCAGGGCCGAGGGGCCAGCCGCTCTGGTCGGCGGCCGCCGCGATGGGGCCGTTGATCGGCGTGTTGTCGACCGAACCCGCACAGGCGGAAACCGCCATGACCATGGTGCCCGCAAGCACCCAGCGTCCGAACAGGCCCCTATACTTTTTCATTGTCGTCCACCCAGCCAATGACGAACGCAATACCGTGACCCAGGAAAACTCTCAATAGTCGTCGGGAAAGTCTTCACGGTCATCGTTACTTGCCGGGAGCGTGCCGTCAGCATGGTCAGGCGGCGGGCGGGAACTGGGGACAACGCTGGCGACTTAACCTTGAGCATGGGCGATCCTCGCCCCGATTGTCCGGCCGGAGGCCCTGAGGGACAGTCCGGCCTGCTGGAAGGAGGCCGCATGGCGTCGAAGGATTTCATCCGTCAGCTCGAAGGCTACGGGCTGACCACCGCCAACATCCTCTACCGTCTGCCCGATCACCCCGCGCTCCTGCAGACCTACATCTGGCAGGATTACGATCTCGCCCCGGACTTCCCGATCCTTCTGGAATTCCTGGATTTCTGGCAGCGGGAACTGGCCGGACCGCTTCATTCCGTCACGGTGACCCACGCCCGCCTGATCAGGCCGGCGGAGTTCCGGGCGGTCGAGGGCGAACTCACGCTCCATTAAGGGGTATGCGGCCCTCGGCGGCACCAAGCCGGGCTTGGCCCCGGCACGCAACTCGGGTAGAGAAGCCTCTCTTGAGCGTCCTTGAACTTGCCGGGGCTCCTTGTTCTCCAACGCGCGTACCTCCCAGATCCTGGCCGCGCTCGCATCCCAGCCGGGCGAGCGTCTGACGGTCCGAGACATCATGGCCGTGCTCCAGGATCGGGCGTTCGCCCTTCTGGTGGTTCTGCTCGGGTTGCCGAACTGCCTTCCCATGCCGCCGCCGATCCCCCTGGTCTGCGGCCTGCTGCTGGCTCTCGTGGCGATCCAGATCCTCTTCGGCCGTCCGACGCCATGGCTGCCGAGCACGCTTCTCAACCGCTCCATCGCCCAGACCGACGTGGAGCGGGCCGTCGGCCGCGCCATGCCCGCGTTCCGCCGTCTCGAGCGCGTCTCCCGCCCGCGCATGACCTTTCTCGACACGCCCATCGCCATGCGCCTCATGGGAGCCGTCATCCTGATCCTGGCGCTGGGCCTTCTCTTCGCGCCGCCCTTCGTCGGTCAGATCCCGCTCGGCCTCGCCGTGTGCCTCGTGGGCCTGGGCCTCGTGGAGCGCGACGGCCTCGTGGTGCTGGGCGGCCTCGTCATCGGCAGCGTCGGCCTCACCTTGAGCCTCGGCTTCGTCTACGCGATCCTGTCGGGCATCGACACGCTGCTCTGAGTATTCAACGGAGGCACGGATGCCTTCAGCCATCGTCCACGCATGACATACGTCTTCTGCGAATGGGGCTTGTCCGGGATCGAGGCCCTGCTCGGCCGGGTGGCGGCCGTGGTGATCGTGGATGTCCTGTCTTTTTCGACTGCGGTCGACGTTGCGGTCTCGAAAGGGGCGATGGTCTATCCGTTTCCCTACGGCGAGCGGGAGGCCGCGCAGCGCGAGGCCGAACGGCTCGGGGCGGTGCTGGCCCAGCCCCGGCGCACAGCGGGCGGTCAGTTCAGCCTGTCGCCGGCCAGCCTTGCGACGGTTCCGGACGGGATGCGCCTGATGCTCCCGTCGCCCAACGGCTCACGCCTGTCGCTGTCCTGCGGCGGGACGCCGGTTCTGGCCGGTTGTCTGCGGAATGCCGCCGCCGTCGCGCGGGCGGCTCGGATCGTCGCGGGCGAGGGCGCCATCGGCGTGGTGCCGGCGGGTGAACTCTGGCCGGACGGCAGCGTGCGTCCGGCCGTCGAGGACCTGCTGGGCGCGGGCGCCATCCTCCATCATCTGGACGGCTCGCTTTCGGCCGAAGCCGAGATCGCCCGGGCAGCCTACCGCGCCGTGGGAGCGGACCTCCCGCGCCTGATCCGGGCTTCGATGTCCGGCCGGGAACTGATCGACGGCGGTTTCGGCAGCGATGTCGAAATGGCCCTGGAATCGGGCATCAGCGCCTGCGCGCCCGTGCTGCGCGACGGCGCCTACCGGGCCTACCGCTAGATCAGCTTGAGGCCCTTCAGGCTCGCATGGCCCTCCCGTCCGACAATGATGTGGTCGTGGACGGTGATGCCGAGGGGCTTGGCGACCTCCATGATCTCGCGGGTCATCTTGATGTCGGCCGGCGAGGGGGTCGGGTCCCCGGAAGGGTGGTTGTGGACGAGGATCAAAGCCGAGGCGGAGAGTTCGAGGGCGCGCTTCACCACCTCGCGGGGATAGACGGGCGTGTGGTCGACCGTGCCCGATTGCTGCACCTCATCGGCGATGAGGCCGTTGCGCTTGTCGAGGAAGAGCAGCCGGAACTGCTCCTTGTCCATGAAGGCCATGGCGGCCCGGCAATAGTCGATCACCGAGGTCCAGGAGGACAGGACCTGGCGCTTGGCCACGTCCCCCTTCACCAGCCGCCGGGCGGCGGCCTCGATCACCTTCAGGTCGGTCACGACATTCGCGCCGATCCCATCCACCTCCATCAGCCGGGCGGACGGGGCGGCCAGAACCTCCGCGAAGGTGCCGAAGCGCCTTAAGAGTTCCTTGGCGATGGGTTTCACGTCCCGGCGGGGAATGAGACGGAACAGGACGAGTTCCAAAAGTTCGTAATCCGGCAGGGCATCGCCGCCTACTTGGAGGAAGCGGGCGCGCAGCCGGTCGCGATGGCCGTGATAATGGGGAGACCCGTCGTCGCTCATGCCTGCCCGCACCCTTGGCTCGTCCGATAGGGCTTCACCTTTCAGAAGGGCAGATTCCGCGATTGCTCCGCCGCTTCGAAACAATGTAGCTTTTGGGGCCGGGCAGGAGCATGTGTCAAGGCATGGGGGAGCACAGGTGAGAGCCGCCTACTCCGTGCTGCTGGTTCGACACTTCTGGTGAGAAAGGCCGCGGCTGGGCCACGGCCTTGAGGTTCATTGCGCCACGCCGAACGGAGGCTTGTCGTAGCCTTTGGGCGAGAAGGTGAAGACCTCGACGCCGGTCTCGGTCACGCCCACCGTGTGCTCGAACTGGGCCGAGAGGGACCGGTCGCGGGTCACGGCGGTCCAGCCGTCGGAGAGCACCTTCACCTGGGGGCGGCCGAGATTGATCATCGGCTCGATGGTGAAGAGCATGCCGGGCTTCAGCTCCACGTTATAGGCCGGCTCCACGTAATGGAGGATCGTCGGCGAATCGTGGAACACCCGGCCGAGGCCGTGGCCGCAGAAGTCGCGCACCACCGAGCAGCGCTCGGCTTCGGCGTAAGTCTGGATGGCGGCGCCGATATCGTTGGTGGTGGCGCCCGGCTTCACGACCGCGATGCCGCGCATCAGGCACTCATAGGTGATCTCGCACAGGCGCTGCGCCCGGCGGGGCACGTCGCCGATATAGTACATGCGGCTCGAATCCCCGTGCCACCCGTCGAGGATGAGGGTCACGTCGATATTGACGATATCGCCGTCCCGCAGGGGCTTGTCGTTGGGAATGCCGTGGCAGACCACATGGTTGATCGAGGTGCAGATGGTCTTGGTGTAGCCGCGATAGTGCAGGCAGGCCGGATAGGCGCCGTTGTCCCGGATGAACTCGAAGGCCAGCCTGTCGAGGGCGTCCGTGGTCACGCCGGGCTTGGCGTGCTCGGCCAGCAGGTCGAGGCATTCGGCGGTCATGCGGCCCACCCGCCGCATAGCCTCGAACGCCTCCGGGCCATGAAGCGGAATCTCGGAGGCCCGCTTGCGTTCCATCACGTCGGTGTCAGTCATCGTCGATCCTTGAGTTAAGGCGAATGTAGGGATTGGCGCGCGCGACGCAAGCAAAGACATGGGTGGCGGCATGGGCCGACGGCACGGGTTCTGCGACCGCACCCGGACCGGGTGACGATGGGGCCGGCTTGCGATTGGGCCGCAAGGGTGTCATGAGCAGCCCCAATCCAGCCGGTCGTCCGGCGTCAGGTTACGGGAAATGAACGATCCTCGCCCCTTCGGCACCTATGCGCCCTCGGGCTTCACCCGCTGGGCCATCGAGCGCACCCGCGCCCTGTCCGGCGGCTGGGCCGCCCGCCGCCTCGCCTTTCTCCTGCGCCGCCTCGCGGTCCGGTCCCTGAGGGGCGCGCCCCTGGACGTGGAGACCCTGGGCGCCCGGATGCGGCTTTATCCCTACAACAACGTCTGCGAGAAGCGCATTCTGTTCACCCCGCAGTTCTTCGATCCCCAGGAGCTCGCCCTGCTCGAGACCCGGATCAAGGAGGGCTTCGCTTTCGTGGACGTGGGCGCCAATGTGGGGGGCTACGCGCTCTTCGTGGCGGCCCGGGCCGGACGCTCGGCCCGGATCCTGGCCCTGGAGCCGCAGCCCGAGATCTTCGACCGGCTGACCTACAACATCCGCCAGAACCCCTTCGGCACCATCAAGGCCATCGCCTGCGCCGTGGCCGACAAGACCGGGGAGCTGACCCTGTTCCTCGACCCCCGGAACAAGGGCGAATCCAGCGTCAAGATCGTGGGTTCGAGCCAGTCGAATGCGGTGCGCGTCCCGGCCGTGACGCTCCTCGACCTCCTGCGGCGGGAGAACTTCGATCGCGTGGACGCGGTCAAGATCGACGTGGAGGGCGCCGAGGACCTGATCCTCGATCCCTTCTTCCGCGACGCCCCGGCCTCGCTCCATCCCTCCCTCATCGTGATCGAGGACGGAAGGGACCAGTGGCAGATCGACCTGCCGAAGCTCCTGGAAGGCCACGGCTACAGGCTGATCCTCCAGACGCGGCTCAACCTGGTCTACGAAAAGGCCTGAGGCCCTCCCGGCGGGCGAGGTCGGCCGAGGGTCAGCGCGGCGTCACGATGGGGATCGGCCGGTCGATGACCACCTCTTCCGTGCTGATCCGGCAGACATAGGCATAGGATTCGACCCCCGCCGCGAGGGCATGGCGGAAGGCCTTGTCGTAGGCTGGGTCGATGTCGCGGGCCACGTCGAAGCGCTCCGCGTCCATCTGGATCACGTAGACCAGGGCCGCCCGGGCTCCCGAGGCGGCCATGTCGGCCAGCTCGTAGAGGTGCTTGGCGCTGCGGGCCGCGACGCAGTCGGGAAACTCGGCGAAGCCCGCCTCGCGCATGAGATGGCAGTTCTTCACCTCCAGATAGCAGGGCGGCTCACCGTCCTTCTCCAGCAGGAAGTCGACCCGGCTGTTGCGGCCGTACTTCACCTCCGGCCGCACGCTGTCATAGCCGGCGAAAGGGGCGAGCCGTCCGTCCCGCAGGGCTTCGGCCACCAGGAGGTTGGGGCGGGAGGTGTTGATGCCGATGAGTTGCTCCGGCCCGCCGCCGGCCGGAACCTCGACGAACTCCCAATTGTACTTGAGCTTGCGGGCGGGGTTGTGGGCCCGGGACAGGAAGACGCGGCTGCCCGGCTCCTTCAGCCCCATCATCGCCCCGGGATTGGCGCAATGGGCCGTCACCGGCTCGCCGCTGGCAAGGACGACATCGGCCAGGAAGCGCTTGTAGCGCTCGATGAGGCGGCCTTCGAGCAGGGGTTCTTGAAAACGCATCGGGATCCGTCATTGAAAGGAAAGGGGGCTCCGTAGCAGGGGAGAAGCCCCGGCTTCAACCGAAGGCTTGCTTGAGAATTGCCGCATCCGGCGCTAAAGGCCCTCAAAAGGATCGTTCCGCATGGCCGCTTCCGTTACCGCCGCCCTTCTCGTCATTGGCGACGAGATCCTGACCGGGCGCACCAAGGACAAGAACATCGGCTATATCGCCGAGTACCTCACCGGGATCGGCATCGACCTGCGCGAGGTCCGGATCGTGCCGGACGTGGAGGAGGAGATCGTGGGCGCGGTCAACGCCCTGCGGCAGCGCTACACCTACCTGTTCACCACCGGCGGCATCGGCCCCACCCATGACGACATCACGGCCGATTGCATCGCCAAGGCCTTCGGGGTGGGCATCGACCACGACCCCCGGGCCGTCGCCATGCTGCGCGAGCGCTACCAGCCCGACGAGCTGAACGAGGCCCGCCTGCGCATGGCCCGGATCCCCGACGGCGCCGACCTCATCGAGAACCCGATCTCCCGAGCCCCCGGCTTCCGGCTCGGCAACGTGTTCGTCATGGCCGGGGTGCCGTCGATCATGCAGGCCATGCTCGACAACATCTCTCCGACCCTCCAGACGGGCGCCCGCATGATCGCCGAGACCATCGACGCGGAGGGCCTCGCCGAAGGCAACTACGCGGAGGGCCTCGCCGCCGTCGCATCGTCGCACGAGGGCGTGTCGATCGGATCCTATCCGTCCTTTTCCGCCGGCGGTTTTCGCAACCAGATCGTGGTGCGGGGCAAGGACCCGGCCGCCGTCGCGAACGCCACCCTGGCCGTCAACGACCTGCTCCGTCGCCTGAAGGGCGACCGGGCGCCCCTTTGAGAGTTCAACAGAGCCAAACGCCCGAGAAGAGCAAGCCGATGTCCCCGACCTCACCGAAAGCCTTCCCTGTCTCCTGGGATCAGTTCCACCGCGATTGCCGGGCGCTCGCCTGGCGCCTGGCCTCGGCCGGGCCCTTCGAGGCCATCGTGTGCATCACGCGCGGCGGCCTCGTGCCCGCCGCCATCGTGGCGCGCGAGCTCGACGTGCGGCTGATCGAAAGCGTCTGCATCGCCAGCTACCACGACTACAAGAACCAGGGCGAGCTCAAGGTGCTCAAGGACATCGCGCCTTCGGTCAAGGCGCTCGGCGACGGCGCCGGCAAGGGCGTGCTGGTGATCGACGACCTCACCGATACCGGCAAGACCGCCAGGATCGTGCGCGACATGCTCCCCGGCGCCCATTTCGCCGCCGTATACGCCAAGCCCGCCGGACGGCCGCTGATCGACACCTTCGTCACGGAAGTGAGCCAGGATACCTGGATCTACTTCCCCTGGGATATGGGCCTTGCCTATCAGGCGCCGATCCGGGAAGGCTCGGCGGGATAATCAACTCTGGGAGCGGGCGCCGTGGCTGATTTCGATCTCTCATCGACCCGGAAGACCCTGTTCGGCGCGCTCCTC
The DNA here is from genome assembly GCF_042650665.1 of Microvirga sp. GCM10011540. NCBI lineage: Bacteria > Pseudomonadati > Pseudomonadota > Alphaproteobacteria > Hyphomicrobiales > Methylobacteriaceae > Microvirga > Microvirga sp. GCM10011540. Next base: position 33,783 of record NZ_JBHSBQ010000040.1, read on the forward strand.
GATGCGCGAGACCGGTTCGGGCGCAACAAGATCGCGCTCGAGGACCTGGAGCGCCAGCCCATCAGCTTCGGCCGCCTCGTCCTCGCTTCGCTGGTGCTCGGCCGCAAGCTCGCGGGCCTCACCGCCCCGCGCGAGCATGTCGGCGTGCTCCTGCCCAACGTGCAGGGCATCGCGGTCACCCTGTTCGCCCTCAACGCCTTCGGCCGGGTGCCCGCCTTCCTGAACTTCACGGCGGGCATCGTCAACCTGAAGGCAGCCTGCGAGGTGGCCGAGGTCGGCACCATCGTGACGTCGCGACGCTTCGTCGAGCAGGGAAAGCTCGACGACGTGGTCTCCGCTCTCGAAGAGGGGCGGCGGATCGTCTGGCTGGAGGATGTGCGCGCGACCATCACGAGTTTCGACAAGCTGCGCGGTCTCGTGGATTCCTGGATGGCGCGTCGGGTTCACGCCAAGGCAGGGCTTTCTCCCGACGATGCCGGGGTCCTGCTCTTCACGTCCGGATCGGAGGGCAAGCCGAAGGGCGTCGTGCTGTCGAACGCCAATCTCGTCGCCAACGCCTACCAGGTGAAGGCCCATGCGGGCGACGTGCTGACGCCGGACGACGTGTTCTTCAACCCGCTGCCGATCTTCCATTCCTTCGGCCTGACGGCCGGGCTGCTCACGGCGATCCTCAACGGCATGAAGTCGGTGCTCTATCCGAGCCCGCTCCATTACCGGCAGATCCCGAAGCTCGTGGCGGGAACGCGGGCCACGATCATGCTCGCCACCGACACCTTCCTGCAGGGTTATGCCCGCGCCGCCGGCGAGAACGATCTCGCGACCGTCCGCTACGTGATCGCGGGCGCCGAGCGCGTGAAGGAGGAGACGCGCAGGCTCTGGAGCCGCCACGGCACCGTGATCCTGGAGGGCTATGGCGCCACCGAATGCTCGCCGGTCATCGCCGTGAGCCTGCCCGACCGGAACCGCCCGGGATCGGCCGGTCCCATCCTGCCGGGCCTCGAATGGCGTCTCGATCCCGTCGAGGGCATTCACGAGGGCGGACGTCTCCATGTGCGCGGCCCCAACGTCATGAAGGGCTATCTCGATCCGCAGGCGCCGGGCGGCGTCGCTCCGCCTCCGGAGGGCTGGCACGATACGGGCGACATCGTGACCCTCGACGACGGGCTGGTCACCATCCGCGGCCGGGCCAAGCGCTTCGCGAAGATCGGCGGCGAGATGATCTCGCTCGCGGCCATCGAGGCGATGACCCAGAGGCTCTGGCCCGACTGCAACCATGTGGTCGTCGCCCTGCCGGATCCCCGCAAGGGCGAGCAGATCGTCCTGATCACGGACAAGCCGGATGCCGACCGGGACGCGCTTCTCGCCCACGCCAGGGAGCAGGGCTTTCCCGAATTGTGGGTGCCGAAGTCGATCCTCGTCGCCGGCATTCCCGTGCTCGGTTCCGGCAAGACGGACTACGCCGCCGCCGTGGAAATGGCCCATAGGCTGCAGGCGATGCTCTGACGGAGGAGGTCCGTAACAAAGCGGGGGCTGATGCGTTGCCATGACAGGCACATGCCTGACGTTTCGCATCATCCGATTTGGGATCACCATGAAGAAGTTCGTCCTCGCCCTGGCCGTGATGGCATCCGCAAGCGCAGTCCAGGCGCAGCCACGGCCCTTCACGCCGCGGATGCCGTGCGGCCAGATCCAGCAGACCGTCTTCGCGAGCGGCGCCGTGGTGCTGAGCACCGGCGCCAACACCTACGACCGCTACGTCCGCGACCGCAGCTTCTGCCAGATCAACGAGTTCATCGAGGCTGCCTGGGTTCCTGCCCAGGACACGCCGCAATGCCCGGTCTACCGGTGCACGGACGACGAACCTTTCCTGTTCGGCGATTGAGCGGCGGATCGACGGTTCCGCATTGAAGCACCGGAACGGCCGCGCTTGGGTCCAGGCGCGGCCTTCTCGCCTGAGAACGACCCGTTAACGATGCTGCCGATTGCGTGGTGGACAAGCTCCACAATCTATTGACGCGCAGAGGCCTCTTCCCACCATATGTAGCTGTCGAATGTCTTCGGATTCGCTATCCGAAGCGAAGAGGGAAATCGGTGCGCCGTCAGGCAAGGCCGATGCTGCCCCCGCAACTGTAAGCGGCGAGCCTTCGTCGAACACGCCACTGGTGATCAAGGTCACTGGGAAGGCTGGCGAAGGCGATGATCCGCGAGCCAGGAGACCTGCATTCGACAGTCGATCACGTTCCTCGGGCGGGGTGCCCCGTTGGATCGCTCACCTGTCGTGGCGGGTTTCGTCTGCCGTTCCTCAGGCCTGCGCGTTCCTCGGCCCAAGCCCCCAACAACATGGGGTTTGCCGATGTCTCTTCTTCATTCCGAAACCGTCGCCGGGTCGCCGCTGCCCGTCACATCGGCCGCCCATGCGGCTGTGAGCGCCGAGCCCGGCTACCGGGTCATCCGCCGCAACGGCGCCGTGACGCCGTTCGATCCGTCCAAGATCGCCGTCGCCCTGACCAAGGCGTTCCTGGCCGTCGAAGGCAGTTCCGCCGCCGCGTCCCGGCGCATCCACGAGATCGTGGAGGGGCTGACCCGGNCGGCGATCACGGTCGCGCCTTCCACATCGAGGAGGTCCAGGACCAGGTGGAACTGGCCCTCATGCGCGGCGAGCACCACAAGGTCGCCCGCGCCTACGTGCTCTACCGGGAGGAGCGGGCGAAGGCCCGCGCCACGGAGGTGCAGGCCGCGCCGTCCGTGCAGGCGAGCCTTCGGGTCAAGACCGAGGACGGGCAGCTCGTCCCCCTCGACGCCGCGCGCCTGACCCGCGTGGTGGAGGAGGCCTGCGCCGGCCTCGCCGACGTGTCGGCAGAGCGCATCCTGGCGGAGACCCAGCGCAATCTCTATGACGGCATCGCCATCGACGAACTCGCCCTGGCGCCGATCCTCGCGGCGCGCACCCTGATCGAGACCGAGCCCAATTACAGCCAGGTGAGCGCGCGCCTCCTCCTCGACATGCTGCGCCGGGAGGCCCTGAGCTTCGTCCATGGCCGCGCCGAGCAGGCCCGGCAGACCGAGATGGGCGAGCGCTACGGCGAGTATTTCGCGGCCTTCGTCCGCAAGGGCATCGAGGTCCAGCTGCTCGATCCCGAGCTGGCGCGCTTCGACCTCGCGCGTCTCGGCGCGGCCCTGAAGCCGGAGCGGGACCTGAACTTCCAGTTCCTGGGCCTGCAGACCCTCTACGACCGCTATTTCCTGCAGACGAAGGGGATCCGCTTCGAGCTGCCGCAGGCCTTCTTCATGCGCGTCGCCATGGGGCTGGCGCTTCGCGAGATCGACCGGGAGGCGAGGGCGATCGAGTTCTACGACCTGCTCTCGACCTTCGACTTCATGTGCTCCACGCCGACCCTGTTCAATTCCGGCACGCTGCGGCCGCAGCTTTCGTCCTGCTTCCTGACGAGCGTGCCCGACGATCTCGACGGCATCTTCAAGTCGGTCAAGGACAACGCGCTGCTCGCCAAGTATTCCGGCGGCCTCGGCAACGACTGGACCCGCGTGCGGGGCCTGGGCGCCCACATCAAGGGCACCAACGGCGAGTCGCAAGGCGTGGTGCCGTTCCTGAAGGTGGCGAACGACACCGCGATTGCGGTGAACCAGGGCGGTAAGCGAAAGGGTGCAGTCTGCGCCTATCTGGAAACCTGGCACATCGACATCGAGGAGTTCCTCGACCTTCGCAAGAACACCGGCGACGACCGTCGCCGCACCCACGACATGAACACGGCCAACTGGGTGCCGGACCTGTTCATGCAGCGGGTGGAGGCCAACGGCGAATGGACCCTGTTCTCGCCGGACGAGGCGCCGGATCTGCACGATCTCTACGGCCCCGCTTTCGCGGCGGCCTACGAGGCCTACGAGGCGAAGGCCGAGCGCGGCGAGATCAAGGTGTTCAAGCGCCTGCGCGCGGCCGATCTCTGGCGGCGCATGCTGACCATGCTGTTCGAGACCGGGCATCCCTGGATCACGTTCAAGGACCCGTGCAACATCCGCTCGCCGCAGGGCCATGCGGGCGTCGTCCACTCGTCCAACCTCTGCACGGAAATCACCCTCAACACCTCCGACGACGAGGTGGCCGTGTGCAATCTCGGCTCCATCAACCTCGCCAATCATCTCGGCGAGAACGGCCTCGATCTGCCGCGGCTGGAGCGCACGGTCCGCACCGCGGTGCGGATGCTCGACAACGTGATCGACATCAACTTCTACACGATCCCCGAGGCGCGCCGCTCCAACCTGCGCCACCGGCCGGTGGGCCTGGGCCTCATGGGCTTCCAGGATGCGCTCCAGCATCTGCGCATCGCCATCGCGTCCGACGAGGCGGTGCGCTTCGCCGATACAAGCATGGAGGCGATCAGCTATTACGCGATCTCGGCCTCGTCCGATCTCGCTGCCGAGCGCGGGCGCTATCCCACCTTCGACGGCTCACTCTGGAGCAGGGGGATTCTGCCCATCGACTCGGTGGAGCTTCTCGCCGAGGCCCGGGGCGGGCTCGACCTCGACCGCTCCTCGACCCTCGACTGGAGCGCCCTGCGCGAACGGGTGTGCAGCGTGGGCATGCGCAACTCCAACGTCATGGCTATCGCGCCGACCGCGACGATCTCCAACATCTGCGGCGTGGCGCAGTCCATCGAGCCCGCCTACCGGAACCTCTACGTGAAGGCGAACATGTCCGGCGACTTCACGGTGGTGAACCCGGCCCTTGTGCGCGACCTGAAGGCGCGCGGGCTGTGGGATGAGGTCATGATCAGCGACCTCAAGTATTTCGACGGCAGCCTGGGGAACATCGACCGGGTTCCGGACGACCTGAAGGCACTCTATGCCACGGCCTTCGAGATCGACTCGTCCTGGCTGATCGAGGCGGCGGCGCGGCGCCAGAAATGGATCGACCAGGCGCAGTCGCTCAACCTCTACATCGCCAATCCGAGCGGCCGGAAGCTCGACGCACTCTACCGGCTGGCCTGGAAGCGCGGGCTCAAGACCACCTATTACCTGCGCTCCATGGGCGCGACGCATGTGGAGAAATCCACCCTCAAGGGCACGGACGGAAAGCTCAACGCGGTCTCGGTCGCGCCACTCGCATCCGCACCCCGGCCCATCGAGGTTCCGGCCGCCGCGCCGATGGCCTGCTCCATCGACGACCCCACCTGCGAAGCCTGCCAGTAACTCCCGCGTATCGAAGGACGACAACAATGCTCGATTGGTCCGAACCCACCTCCGGCCGCACCTCACCGATCCTGACCGGCCGGAACCTCACGCCCGCCGATGCCACCGGCCTCGGAGAAATCGACCGCGGCGGCGGGCGCGTGAGCGTCGACGACAAGGCGATGATCAACTGCCGCGCCGACGTGAACCAGCTCCTGCCCTTCAAGTATCGCTGGGCGTGGGAGAAATATCTCGCCGGCTGCAACAATCACTGGATGCCGACCGAGGTGTCCATGCAGGCGGATATCGCCCTGTGGAAGTCGCGGGACGGGCTCACCGAGGACGAGCGGCGGGCGGTGAAGCGCAATCTCGGCTTCTTCGCGGCGTCCGAATCCCTCGTCGCCAACAACATCGTGCTGGCGATCTACCGCCACCTCACGAATCCGGAATGCCGGCAATACCTGCTGCGGCAGGCCTTCGAGGAGGCGGTGCACACGCACACCTTCCAGTACATCGTGGAAAGCCTCGGCCTCGACGAAGGCGAGCTCTTCAACATGTACCGGGAGGTGCCTTCGATCACCGACAAGGCGGCCTGGGCGCTCAACTACACGCAGAGCCTCGCGGATCCGTCGTTCCAGACCGGCACGCCGGAGGCCGACCGCGCCTTCGTGCGCGATCTCATCGCCTTCTACGTGGTGTTCGAGGGAATGTGGTTCTACACGGGCTTTGCGCAGATCCTGTCGCTCGGCCGGCGCAACAAGATGGTCGGCATCGCCGAGCAGTACCAGTACATCCTGCGCGACGAATCCATCCACCTCAACTTCGGCATCGACGTGATCAACCAGATCAAGGCGGAGAACCCGCATGTCTGGACGAGCGCCTTCCAGGAGGAGGTGCGCACCATGCTGCGCGAGGCGGCCGAGCTCGAGGCGGCCTACGGGCGGGACACCATGCCCCGCGGCTTCCTGGGACTCAACGCGGCCTCGTGCGAGCAGTACATGCACTTCATCGCCAACCGCCGCTGCGCGCAGCTCGGGCTCGCGCCCGTCTTCCCGGAAACGGAGAACCCGTTCCCGTGGATGTCCGAGGCGATGGACCTCAAGAAGGAGAAGAACTTCTTCGAGACCCGGGTGATCGAATACCAGAACGGCGGCGCGCTGAGCTGGGACTAGGACGAGCCGAGCCGTCGGGGCCGGGCTCGAAACCCGGCCTCCGGCGGCTGCGGCGCCGAACAGGGAAACGCGTCACTCGATCAGCGTCAGGACCACGGATGCGACGTTCATGGCGGCCAGAGTGCCGATCAGGGCGGGGATGAAGGGAAAACGGCACCGGTTCAGGTCGGTGCTCTCCGAAATATCCGGAACGCGATGAAAGCGAAGAGGACTCATTGTTCGTTCCTCCAGACAGGATCACTAAAAGAATGGGGGGAGATTGGACCCGCCGAGCCGTTCGCGAGGTGCCAAATCGCACCTGACGATCAGGGGAGACGGCCTCATTTCAGCCGTTCACGGGCCGTTCAATCGCCGGGACCGATTTTCCAGGAGCCCGGCAGGGCGGTCCGTCCGGATCGAGGAGAAGAACTTCATGATGTCTCGTTGCGTTCGCGTCGTTCCCATCGCTCTTGTCCTGACAGCCGGCGCCCTCGGCGGGTGTACCGCCACCGCCGATGTGTCCTATGGCGAGTATCAGTTCGGCCCCGGCTACGAAGCCGAGCGGGTCTACGAGCGCCGTGTCTATGCGGACACGGACAGGGGCTTCGGAAGCGAGGAGTGCCGGGGCGTGGCGCGGCGGGGCGTCGATCCGTACGGGAATATGGTCGTCACGGATATGCAGGTCTGCGACGAGGCGGTTCCCGATCCCGTGTTCTGACGTTCCGGTCCGGGATTTCCGCCTGCGAGGGAAGGCGTTCAGTGCCGGGTCGCCTGCTTGTCCATCTGAAGCAGCTGTCCTTCGATGGCCCTCATCCGCGTCATCAGCCGGTCGAGCTGCGCGAGATAGGCCTTCTCGTCCTGTGCCGCCTGCTCGACGAGGTCGGCTGACTTGCTGTGCTGGATGCGGTGCATGGCATCGGCCAACTGACGGTCCAGGAGCGACATGCGCTGCTCCAGGTTTCGAAGTTCCTGACGAAGTTGCTGCTCCTTGAACACCGCTGAAAGTCCGTGAAAACCCCGTTGCCGACAAGCTGGAGTTTAACTGAAAGTTCCGGCAACTCCCACATGAAAAACCAATTTATCTGCGGCCAAGCTGAAACTCAGCTCCTGGGGTCCCGTTCAATAACGACACATTTGTAACGACGTGGGCCGTTTGAGGTCTCGCGACTGGGACCTTCCGATGACTGTCAGAAGCCATAACGGCTCAGAGCCGGACAGCGAGCGCATTGCAGTTCTCGACATCACCGACCCGGTGCTTTCCGGCATGATCGGGTCGCGCCTGCGCGCCATGTATGACGATCTTCTCAACGAACCGGTTCCCGAGCGCCTTCTCGAAGTGCTGCAGCGCTGCGACCGGTCCAGCAATCCCCCACCGGAAAGAGGAGAGTTGCGGAATGGGACGTAGTATCAAACCCGCACGCGTTGCGTTGATCGTCGAGGACGACGTCGAGGTTCGCGAACTGGCGGCCGCCCTTCTCGAGGAGACCGATCTTCAGGTCACCGAAGCGTCCAGCGCCGAGGAGGCCCTGGATTATCTGCGCCACCATGCGGAAGACGTCGCATTCCTGTTCGCCGATGTCCGCCTTCCTTGCCTGATGAACGGCGTGGACCTGGCGCGCACGGTGCGCCTGAAATGGCCCTGGGTCAGGACGGTTCTCACCTCCGGGCAGCCTCTGGCGGACACGTCCGAGGACATGCCCCGCGATGTCCGCTTCATGCCGAAGCCCTGGAGGGCCCTGGAGGTTCTCATGGAGGCCGAGCGGGCCGCGCAGGCCGGCAGCAGGCTTTCGTAGGCAGAAAGATAGATCGGGTCAGCGGCGCAGGGCGGGCCTCCGGCCTCTCCCTGTTGCCTTTGACGGCCGCTTCATCCGGCGTCACGTCCTCGCGGATGGACGGGCGCGCATGTCGCTCGCCATCAGGCCCGCGATCCTGTCCTCCGGCAGGGCCTTGGCGAACAGGTGGCCCTGCAGCTCCATGCATCCCGTGGTTTCCAGGAACCGCCTCTGGTCCTCCGTCTCCACGCCCTCGGCCGTCACGGTCAGGCCGATCGTCTGGCCGAGGGTCGTAATGGCCTTGATGATGGCGGCCGAGTCCGCGTCGGCGGTGTGGCCCAGATGCTGCACGAAGGAACGGTCGATCTTGATCTTGTCGACCTCGTAGCGGCGCAGATAGCTCAGGCTCGAATGCCCGCTTCCGAAATCGTCGAGCGCGATCCGGAAGCCGGAGCTGCGCAGCTTCCGGAGCGCATCGCGGGTCAGCTTGTCCCCCAGCAGCACGTTTTCGGTCACTTCCAGCTCGATCTTCCGCGGGTCGGCCCCGCACTCGCGCACGATCTTCACGATGCGCTCCGCAAGTCCGTTGGAGCGGAACTGGGCAGGGGACAGGTTGATGGCGATGAACAGGTTGGGCCAGCGCTTGGAGGTCGCGCAGACGTGCCGCAGCACCATGTCCCCCAGAGGGACGATCAGCCCCGTATCCTCCGCGATGGGCAGGAACTGATCCGGCGCGATCAGCCCTCGCGTCGGATGCTGCCACCGGATCAGCGCCTCGAGACCGATCACCGGCCGGCCGGCGGCAGCCACCTGGGGCTGATAATGGACCTTCAGGGAATCGCCGGTCTCCAGCGCCTCGCGCAGTTCCTCCTCGATCGTGGCACGCCGCTTCACGTCCTCGTCCATGCAGAGTTCGAAATAGCGATGGCAGCCCCGCCCGTCGTTCTTGGCATGATAAAGCGCGATGTCGGCTTTCCGGAGCAGGTCGATGCGGTCGACGCCCTCGTCCGGCATCATGACGATTCCGATGCTGACGCCCACGAAGGCCTGGCTGCCGAGCAGGTCGAAGGGCTGATGGACCGCATCGAAGATGCGTGAGCACAGGACCTCGACATCGGTTCTGCCGCCGATGTCGAACAGGAGGATGGCGAACTCGTCGCCGCCGAGGCGGGCCACCGTGTCGTGGGTGCGGACCAAACCGGACAACCTGCCGGCGAGCTCGCGAATGAGGTTGTCGCCGGCCTGATGCCCGAGGGTGTCGTTGACGTTCTTGAAGCGGTCGAGATCGAGCATCAGGAGAGCGGATTTCTCGCCGCCGGCGCTGCGGGACAGGGCCCGGTCGAGGCGATCGTCGAACAGGGCCCGGTTGGGCAGCCCGGTCAGCACATCGTGGAAGGCGAGGTGCTGGGCATGGGCCTCGCTCGCGCGAAGCTCGACCACCGTGGATTCCAGCCGCGCCATGGAGGAACGCAGCGAGCGGACGAGCCAGCCCATCACGACGATCATGAGGGCGCAGACGAGCGCGGTGCTGGGCCCGATCACCTTCAGGATCTTCGAGCCGGGCAATTCCGGCTTCCAGATGAAGTACCCGATGGTATCGCCGTAGTCGGATTTGAGCGGAACGGAGACCTCGCCGGGCCGGGGCAGGTTGGAGGACGAAAAGTGCAGGCCCTCGATCAGGTTGCGTTCGGCCAGCTGCTTGGGAAACGTGTCGTCGAGAAAGCGGACGCTGACGAGGAGAGGCTCGGTGCCGGGTTCCTGCGGAATGTCATCCGATTCTCTCACGATCTTCATCACGCTCACGGCGGCGGGGCGCCCGAGCAGCTGAATCACGTGAGCGTCGTGGACCGCTTTGCCCGTCGTGAGATAGGAGCTGCCCGCTCGCTCGTGACCGTGCCCTCCATGCTCATCCGCGGTCTGGCGAATGTCGCGGATAAAGCTGTTCAGGCTGGGGCGAATGAGACCGAACTCGCTGACGGGAACGCGCTCCCCGCCGATCATCGCGTCGACCGGCTCATTCCGCTCGTTCAGGATATAGACCTGATCCTGGCCGAAGGTGCGATGCAGCCAGATGCCCATATTGGCATCCAGCCAGTCGAAATCGAGCTGGGGTTCGCGAAGCTTCTCCACCGCATCGTCCCAGACCGCCACCATCTCCTGCTGTTGCGCCAGCTCGCTGACGACGGCCTGAATGCTGCGCTCCGTCGTGCGGATCTGCCGCTCGACGGAAACGTCGTTGCTCTGGCGCACGGCCCAGAACAGGGAGAAGGCGGCCAGAACGATTGCAACCAGCGTGACGAGGCCGACCGGCAGTAGAATCCTTGTGGGAGAACGCCACCCGGGACGGGTGGTCGAATAAACCTGGCGTAACACTGGAGCCCCGCAGCAATTAGTGTTTTCCCTGTTCTACCGGCAGAGAATTAACAATTGTTGTTTTGCTTGGATCTTCATGGGTCTTCTTGGCCTCCGCCAAGTTCTGAGATGGGTGGCTGCAGGGGAATGTCCCGGGTCCTGTTCCTTGGGAGCTGTTGCCGTGGGCTCCTCCCGCCGCGACAACACCTTGGTGATGCGGGTTTTTCCGGTCCGCCCATAAGCCTTGGGACAGCAGCTCCGACGTTGGCATCGCCGGGGCAAGTAATCGCAAGAAGCGCTCGTCATCATTTGAGGGATAGACTTGGCTCGAAAGGCGGAGCCTCAACTTAGCCGTACCGGCGAAGGAACGAACCCCGACCCTAGCCGTTGGGCTCAGGTGTTCACTGTTGGAGACTATCGTCATGAACAACATCATCTGGATTATCGGAGCCATTGTCGTCGTCCTTGCGATCCTTTCGTTCCTCGGATTGAGGTAACGGTCCGGACAAGCAGGCAGGAGCCTGGTTCCGGTAGAGATCCTCACGGCGACAGGTCACCGTCTCGGAAGGGGCGGTGTCCCCCGTCTCACGGCAGCCCGCCGAGGGCTCGGGTGACCACGGACCTGCCTTGAAATCGGCACCGCTCGGAAGCGTCGGGGTAGCGTCTGGAGCGGATGCGTTCCTGTTTTTCCACCTCGCCTCCCACGGATCGAGTGATGGAAAACCTCCTCCGTATTTTGCCGTCCAGTCCTCCATCGACGCTGATGCGGTACGGACTGACCACGGTCATCGTCCTCGTCTTCTTCCTGATCCGCCTCGGCCTCCCGTTGGGCGGCGGATATCCGTTCCTGATCTTCTTCCCGGCCGTCTTTCTTTCGTCGATCCTGTTCGACCGCGGCTCCGGCTTCCTGGCGACCTTCCTCACCACGGTCCTGGCGGTCTACTTCTTCATCGAGCCGCGCTACACCCTCGTTCCCCCGGTCGAGCAGGTTCCTCCCCTCGTTCTCTACGTGCTCATCAGCTGCGGCATCGCCGTGCTCAGCGAAGCCTTGCGCCGGGCGCTCGAACGGGCACAGAGGGCCGAGCGCGAGAAGGACCTCCTGTTCCAGGAGCTGGCGCACCGGACGAAGAACAACCTGCAGATCATCGCCTCCGTGCTGGCCCTCCAGGCCCGGACCGTCGAGGATCCCGAGGTCAAGCGGATCTTCGACGCCGCCGTCACCCGCGTCAGGGTCATCGCCAATGCCCATTCCCAGCTTCAGCCGAGCGGGGACAGATCCATGGTGGACATGCGGTCCTATCTCGGCGATCTCTGCCGGGATCTCGGCGACAGCCTGCGCGATGTCAGGCCCGTGGCCGTGAGGGTCGAGGCCGATCCCATCGAGCTGAGCACCGAAACCGCCGTGCCGATCGGCCTCATCGTGAACGAGCTCGTCACGAACGCCTTCAAGTATGCTTTCCCGGACAGTCAGGATGGGGTGGTCATCGTCACCTTCCGCCGAAGCGAACCCGGCACCATCATGCTCGTGGTGGAGGATAACGGCGTCGGGTGCCCCCTAGAGGTCAAGGAAGGGCTCGGTTCCCGCCTTGTCCGGCTGCTGGTCCAGCAGGTCGGCGGCACCATTGCTCGCGAGGCGGGAAATCCCGGCTGCCGGGTTGTGGCATCGATCTCCGTCTGATCGCCGGAGATGGTGCTTGTCGGGAGGAGCGGGTCGCGTGGGGGAGAGGTATCCGACCTATGGACGAATAGGTAATTTTATAATATAGGAGATGAAATGGCGCCTGCCGGAAAGTGGTTTGTTTCCTGAGAACCTTGTCCTCCTACGTTGCAGCGCAATAATCCCTTTTGCATAACGGGAATGTGATTGGGCTACCTCTTTCGTTTATTTCGCGACTGAGCTTGGCTGTTTTAACGTTTCTATCAGGCTTTGGTATTAAAGTTTCATCTTGGTTGCGTGGACTTGTCAGGGGGGACAATGACGGAAGAAGAAGTTGAAGCCGTTGCCGAGGAGCTCGCGAAGATCGGCGGCGTGTCCTGGTATCCGGGCCGCACCCCTGGCCCACTCCTGAGGGTTGTGAGCGAGCGCTACAAGGATCGGGCACGGGTCGCCATCGCCGCCTTGGAGCGGATCCGGGCCAGCAAGGCAGAGGCCGTGCCGTCGCAGGGCCCGGCCGCGGGACCTGCGGCCTTGGGTGCGGACGAAGATCCGGGGGACCGGCTCCGGGTCGGGGCCATCGTCGTCTACCGGCCGCCATCGGAGAAGAGAGCCATCCCCTGCCGCGTGGAGAAGATCGAGGACGGGCGTGCCTATCTCGTGCCGTGCCAGCGCCCCGATGTGGGCTGGGTCTCCATCGACGGGCTGGTGCCGCTTCAGGGAGAGGACGCTTTCAAGGAATAACGTCCCGGGCATTACCAAGCTTTAATCTTATGCGCCTTTACTTGCCGAAGGGGGATGGCTAGCAACGAGTCGAGGCTGTCTGTGTTGTGGGTTCCAGATGCGGTGCTTCTTTCACCTTGTAAGCGATTTCGACGCTATCCTGGACGACACCGGCATTGAGGTTCCCGATCTCGAGACGGCGAAGTTCGAAGCGATGAAGGCCATCCGGGAGCTGCGCCAGGAGCTGGTGGGAGCATCCGAGGAATGGCGCGGCTGGCGGCTCGACATCGTCTGCCCGCAGGGAACCCTCCTTTATTCGTTCGATCTCAATACGCCGCTCCACTAGGGCACGCAGGATGCGCGAGCCGCTCGGCCGGAGCGAAATCCGGGCCATCCTTGGCCCACAGGGCCGCCGCTGCGACAATAAGGAGCCCGTGCCGAGGTAGATGGTTCACATCTGAACGAGTAAGACGACACTCCCTGTCTCACCGATCCCCGTCAATGCCCATGAATCCGGTTGCACCTCTGGACTCCCAGGCTTCTGCAGGCCGTCAGCACCCCGTCGCACTCATCGTCGAGGACGAGATGCTGGTCCGCATGGTTCTCGTCGATACGCTGATGGACGACGGTTTCGAGGTGATCGAGGCCACCAGCGCGGACGAGGCGCTGCTCGCGCTCAACCGCCGGGACGATGTGGATCTGGTCATCAGCGACGTGGAGATGCCGGGCTCGATCAACGGCTTCGCGCTCGCCCGGCGCGTCGCCGAGGAGCGTCCGAACATCGGCATCATCATCGTGTCGGGGCGTGCCAGTCCGCAACAGGGCGACCTTCCCGAAGGCGCGAACTTCATCGCCAAGCCCTTCTATCCCGACACCGTCCTCACGACCGCGAATGCGATGATCGGGCGCTAGATCCCTCACAATCCGCGAGTGGCCGCCATCTGTGGCCCTGGACGTGAGAGCCGGTCCCGATGCCCCGGCGGCATCGCTGCGGAGGGCGTTCGCTGCGGCTCCCTCCAGATCAAGAAGCTAAAAGGTAGATAGATGCCCCGTTACTATTTCCGTCTCTGGCGCGGGTTCAAATGCGAGGAGGACCCCGAGGGAATGGAGCTGAGCGACGTCCATGCCGCGCAGGCGGAGGCGTCGCGGGTCATCCAGGAGCTGCTGCAGGATTGGAGCGACGGCGATCCCGAACCCCTCGACAGGATGTCCTTCGAGATCGTCGACGGGAAGGGGCGGGCGCTCCTGACGGTGCCGTTCGCCCGCCGGCAAGGGGCCAAGACGCCGAGTGAAGCGTAGGGCTGCCATGCGCAGGGCGGCTTCCAGGAACGATCGAAGGATGATCGCGGCCGCAACACCTCCGGTGCCCTGGACAAAGCGCTGTTTTGCTGTGACTGATGGGCGGCCATGACAATCCTGCTGCCCTTGGGAATTGATGGGAATTCCCGACCGGTCGATCTCGCACAGCTTACTGTCGAGAATGCCGCCGATTCCATCTTCGTGATGGACGTGGAAGGGCGTACGGTTTTCGCCAATCCGGCCGCGGAACGCACCTTCGGCTGGTCGAGAGAGGAACTCGTCGGCAAAATTCTTCACGACGTCGTGCACCACCACTATCCCGACGGGCGGCCCTTTCCCATGATGGAATGTCCTCTCGGACAGGTGTTCCAGGCCCAAAGGCGGCTGGAGAAGCACGAGGACGTGTTCTTCCACCGCGATGGCACGCCGATCCATGTGGCCTGTTCCAACGCGCCCGTGATGCGGAACGGCGAGATGGTGGGCGCCGTGCTGATCGCGGTGGACATTACGGAGCGCAAGCGCGGCGAGGAGCGTCAGCGGCTGCTGACGAACGAGCTGAACCATCGTGTGAAGAACACCCTGGCGACCGTGCAGGCCATCGTGTCCCAGACCTTGCGCAGCTCTCCGTCCAAGGACGATGCCCAGATCGCCGTCGAGCAACGCCTGAAGGCGCTCGCACGCGCTCACGACGTGCTCACCCGCGAACATTGGCAAGGCGCAGGTCTTCATGACATCGTGGCCGACGCCATCGAGCCCTTCGGCGCCTATGAGGGCCGCTTTCACTGCGGCGGCCCCGAGGTCAGGCTGATGCCGGGCATGGCCCTCGCCATCGCCATGGCCCTCCAGGAACTCGCGACGAACGCGACGAAATACGGCGCTCTTTCCAGCGCGGAGGGCGAGGTGCACCTGACCTGGTCCGTGACCGAAGCATCGGGGGCGCCACGTCTCCAGCTCCAGTGGGAGGAGAGGGGCGGCCCGCCTGTCAGCCCGCCGCTCACCCGCGGCTTCGGCACCCGCCTGATCGAGCGAAGCCTCGCCCATGATCTCGATGGAAGTGCCGATATCGACTTCGCCCCGACCGGCGTCGTCTGCCGGTTCGAGGCTCCGCTGGGCTAGCAAGCGGTTTCAAGGCCGGTGAGGCCGCAACAGGTTGTCCGGGCTGGCCGCTGGCTGGCAATCGCCCAGGATGCCTGCCCTCGCGCGAGCCTCATTGACCTGGAGGCACATGGGCTCGGCGCTTGCCGATATCGCCCCGTTTGCGACGGTCGTTCTTGGGCTGCTCGTTACCACCCGGCGGATTGGGTCCCTCGCTCTTTTGGGGAAGGGCGCGGTCGGGTGGATTGCTGCCGGGCCCGTGCTTGGTTTGGCCTGTTCGGCTTTCAGAGCCGTCGCTCCGGTCCTTGGGCATCATGGCACCTACCCGTTTCCCTGGTTGGCCGCATGGAACAACCGGACCCAGGGGCGGTGGTTCCGAAGGTTCGGACGAACCTCAAGGGCGAGGATTGGACCGTTCAGCGGTGAGCCGCGGAAGCTCGTCGGTCATCCATGCGACCATCTCATGGTTCGTCTTCAGATGGTTCGGCATGGGGATGAACGCGCCGCCCGAGTCATAGACCGAAGGCCGGTCCCCGGTGCCTGTGACCGGATCAAGCGCCGTAGGCATGACCCTTCGAGGCGTCGGGAACCTGTGGCGGGTCCACATGAAGCGAAGCCCGAAGGCTCCGGTAAGAACCGCAAGGGGCAGCAGGAGAAGGAGTTCGAAGTCAATGACCACGGTCAGGGTCCTCTCGAAAGCCGTCTGGTCTCAGGTCACCCCAGGATCATGGCCTCTATGAGGAATTGCGGGCAGGGCGGAGCGTCCGCCGCCCGAACTGTAACACCTTTGCAGCCAAGGTTTGCTTAAGGTTAAGACCTTGCCCCTTAGGCTCGGGCCTCAAATGCAAAGGAGCCTTGATGATGCGGACCCTCAAACTCTCGCTTGCCCTGCTGGTGTCGGCGTTCGTTCTGGCGCCGTTCCTGATCGTGTCGGCCTATGCGGCGACAGTCCTGGCCTCGGCCTTCCTGCTCTCGTAGGACCGCAGCCCGCCAGGAATCGTTCGGCGGCCGAGCCGTTGGAGGTTCGGGCTTCCATCCGCCGCGAAGGACGAACCATCAAGGGAGAGCCTTGCAGCGTAAGAAAGCCTGCAAGAAAGATCCATCGTGAATGGTGCGGACGACGGGGGTCGAACCCGTACGGGCAAAGCCCGAGGGATTTTAAGTCCCTTGCGTCTACCAATTTCGCCACGTCCGCTTCACGAGGACGGTTACCGGGCCGGGGCGCGAAGCGCAAGCCTGACGGGGGATCAGGCCGGGGGCCGGTAGCCGTAGAGCCAGGAATAGCGCTCGGTCATTCCCTGCGGGCCGAGCCGGCGCATGACGAGGTTGCGCCCGAACGCAATCGGACCGCGCGCATGATAGACGCGCCCGTTCTGCCGGGCGGCCTTCTGGACCCGCTGCGCGCGCTCCAGACGATCCGCCTCGTAGCGGGCCAGGGCCTGCGGCGGCGATTCGGGCGTCTGGTCCAGGCGGGCCGCGAGGGCGGCCGCGTCCTCGATGGCGAGCGCGGCGCCCTGCGCGAGGAAGGGCAGAACCGGGTGGCCGGCATCGCCCAGGAGGGCGATGCGTCCTGCCGCGAGGCGCTGCACCGGATGGTCGAAGAGCGACCAGCGCAGCCACTGATCGGGCTGCGCCAGGAGTTGCCGCAGGGCAGGGGCCGCCGAGACGTAGTCGGCCAGCAGGTCCCGGCCGTCGCCGGGATCGGCCCAACCCTCGACAGGGTCGGCGGTCCTTTGGATCGCCACCACGTTGATCAGCTTTCCGCCTGCGATGGGGTAGTGTACCACGTGGCTGCGCGGACCGAGCCAGAGGCCGGTCTCATCGCCGGCCAGCGCGGCGGGCGCCTTGGCCCGTTCGAGGGTCGTACGCCAGGCGACGTAGCCGCGGAAGGTGGGGGATTTGCCGTCTCCGAGCGCGCGGCGCACCTTCGACCAGATGCCGTCGGCTCCGACCACGAGGTCGAAGGCGCCGGTCTCGCGGGCGCCCTTGGCCGTCACCGTCGTGAGGGTGGGTCGGCCCGCGTCCTCGCCCACATCCTCGACCATGCGGCCCATGACCAGGCGGATGGACGGCAGCGAACGCACCGCGTCGAGAAGGATCGTCTGCAGGTCGGCCCGGTGCGCCACCCAGTAAGGGGCGCCGAAGCGCTCGCGCATGAAGGGACCGAGGGCGACCTGACCGATCTCGCGGCCGCTTTTGACGTCGCGCACCACCACGCGCTGCGGCTCCGTCACGACCCGCCGCAGGGCGGGGCCGAGGCCGAGAGCGACCAGGACGCGGCTGGCATTGGGAGAGAGCTGGAGGCCCGCGCCGACCTCGCTGAAGCCGGGCCGCCGCTCGATCAGGGTGACGGCATGGCCTTGACGGGCGAGCACCAAGGCCGCAGTCAGACCGCCGATTCCGGCGCCGACGACGGCAATCGAAAGTCCCGACACCTCAGCGCGAGGCGGGATCGGTGGCGAAGTCCGGCTCCCAGACGCATCCCGCCGGGCGGGCCTCGTCGGCCTTCAGCGAAGCATCGTACTTGAACAGGGTCGAGCAATAGGAGCAGATGGTCTCGCTGTCATAGCCCATGTCGATGAAGACATGCGGATGATCGAACGGGGGCAGGGCGCCGATGCACATGAACTCCTTCGAGCCCACATGAATGACGGGAACGCCCGGCTGATTGTGGAAATGCGGAGTGCCTTTGTCGGCCATGGTCGTCGCTCGCGAGCTATGGAATTTGCGCGCACCATAATGTCCGATGCGCCATGCGCCTAGAGCTAATTCGCGCGATGCAGCGCCGCTTCGGCGGGGATTCGTCGGCAAAACAAGGACATGGGCCGGGATCCCCGGCAGGGCGTCCGGCCGGTTGCGATTGCTTCCGGACCCAAGGGTGGCTTAGGGTGCGCCGAACTCCAACCCTCCGTTTTCCATCCATTCCGGTCCAATGCGCTTCTTCAACTCCAACGGCGTCAGCATCGCCTATATCGATGTCATGCCGGACGAGGGTCATGGCGACCCGATCCTCCTCATCCACGGCTTCGCGTCGAACCACGCGGTGAACTGGGTCAACACCCTCTGGGTGAAGACGCTGACCAAGGCCGGATACCGCGTCGTCGCCTTCGACAACAGGGGGCACGGGGAGAGCGAGAAAATCTACGATCCCGCCGCGTACAACTCCTTCGTCATGGCGGAGGATGCCCGGCGCCTTCTCGACCATCTCGGGATCGAGAAGGCCGACGTGATGGGCTATTCCATGGGCGCGCGGATCACCGCCCACATGGCCCTTGCCACGCCCGAGCGGATGCGCTCCGCGCTCCTGGGCGGATTGGGCATTCATCTGGTTGACGGCGTCGGCCTGCCCCTCGGCATCGCCGATGCGATGGAGGTGCCGTCCCTCGACGACCTGACGGATCCGATGCAGCGCATGTTCCGCGCCTTCGCCGAGCAGACGAGGAGCGATCTCAAGGCCCTCGCCGCCTGCATCCGCGGAACCCGGCAGTCGCTCACCGAGGATCAGGTCGCCTCGATCACGCTCCCGACGCTGGTTTCCATCGGCACGAAGGACGATGTTGCCGGTTCCGGCCATGAACTCGTGAAGCTGATGCCGAATGCGACCGCCCTCGACATTCCCGGGCGGGACCACAATCTTGCCGTCGGCGACCGAACGCACAAGCAGGGCGTGTTGGAGTTCCTGTCCCGCCGGCCGTGAGTGCGCCGTGACGAAAAGGCGAGGCGGCGGAAGCGCTTGCGGCCCGGCCCTGCCGTCCGGGATCAGGCCGCAGGGGAACGGGCCAGTCCCGATGCGCCGTTTCAAGACCGGGCGCCAACCCGTTGATTTGGCTCTTCACCCGTCCGGATCAGGTTGCTTCAGGAGAATCGTATGACCCGTCTCGACAGCGCCATCAGGAGATTGACGGCACAACGCGATCTGCTGGACTGGGCCAGCCGGGAGATTGCTCCCGCAGGGCTGGTTCTGGAGGTCGGCCTCGGCAACGGCAGGACCTACGATCACCTGCGCTCCCGGCTTCCGGGGCGCAAGATCTACGTTTTCGAGCGTTCGCCCGCCGCCCATCCCGACTGCATGCCTCCGGAAGAAAAGCTCATCGTCGGCGACGTGTTCGAGACGCTGCCGTCGTTCACGCAGCGCATCGGGGAGGGGGTGGCCGCGTTGATCCATATCGATATCGGGACCGGCGACGAGACGCGAAACCGCGAGGTCGCGAGGCGCCTGTCTCCGCTCCTCGAAGCGCTGCTGCAGCCGGGAGGGCTTCTCCTCGGCGACAGGGCCTTCGACCTGCCGAGCTGCACCGACATCTCTTCCGAGATCGGCGTGGCGCAGGGGCGCTACTTCGTCTATCGCCGGGATGCCTAGGGCAAAGGAAAAGGGCCGCTTCGGCGCGGCCCTTCCCGGGAGTGGGGCAGAGACGACTTACTCGTTCACCTCGCCGATGGCGGGCTCATTCCCGATGGCGCCCGTGGCGACCGGCTCGTCCTCGTACAGGGAGACCCGGGCCTCGTAATCGTCGTCCAGCGCCGTGTAGCCGGCCATGCCGTCCTGCCATTCCGGCAAGGCCTCCAGCTCGGCCTCGGTGACGCCGGGCAGGATGAGGGCATTGTCACGCCAGTACATGCGGCTCAGATCGACCATCCGCTTCTCCTCGCCGATGTCGAGGAAGCCGCCGAATTCCATCACGGCGAAGAGGTTCCCGTTCGGACCGCGAACCACATCCTCGATCTCGCCGAGTTCCTCGCCTTCGATGCTCACCACCTCGGTATCCTCGAGCTCGATCACATCGATATCCCGGAAGCCGGCCGGATCGGCGGCGGTAGCGACGGGATTCGAGACCTGAGCCACGGCCGGTCCTGCCAGAAGGGCAAGTACAGCAACGCTCGTCAGAAGACGCATTCTCTCCTCCTATGCTCGATTCGATCGGCACGGCGGTAACCGCGCGCAGACCGTTTCCATATGGGGACTAATGGTCGTCCGGAGCGGTCGTTCCCGAGACGATCCGAGGATCGCCGGCGTGGGAGTCGAGTTGTCAGTACGGTAAGCGACAATGCAAAAGTCGCCTTCCCTGTGAAACAGTGGAAACTGTACTCCATGACAGGGCGTGAGCTCAGGATGAGTATTTCGAAGCACGCGAAAAGATCGTTCTCGTCTCTCCGCAATGCTTCGCCTGCGGTCCGTCACCGCCCCTTGAACACGGGCGCGCGCTTCTCCAGAAAGGCGTTCCGGCCTTCCGCCGCATCCGCGCTGTCGAAACAGAGATCGGCGAGCGCCACCGGATCCGTGTCCGGCGCGGCGATGCCCACGGAGCGGTCGATCGCCGCCTTCGCGGCCCTGATGGTCAGCGGTGCGTTCTCCGCGATCTGCCGAACCAGGGACAGGGTGGCGGTTTCGAGATCCGCATCCGGCACGACCCGTTGGACGACGCCCAGACGCTCGGCCTCGGCGGCGCCGATCCGGCGCGCGGTATAGAACAGGTCCCGCGCGGCCGGGGCTCCGACGGCCGCGGTGACGATCCTCATGGCGCCCGGCGGGTATGCGATGCCGAGCCGCGCGACCGGAATGCCGAAGACCGCATTGTCCGCCGCGATGCGCAGGTCGCAGGAGAGGGCGAGGCCGAAGCCGCCTCCCAGGCAGAAGCTGCGGATCATGGCGATGACGGGTTTCGAGCATCGCGCCACGGCCCAGAAGGCGGCCTCGTTCTCGGCCTCGTAGAGGCGCCCGCCTTCGGCGTCGGCCCTTAAGGTGGCGAACTCCCCGATATCCGCGCCGGACGCGAAGGCGTGTGCCCCCGCGCCGCGCAGGATGACCGCCCGGACCCGCTCGTCCTGGTCGAGCGCGCTGAAGATCGGCGGCAGGGCCTTCCACATCTCGAGGTCGAAGGCGTTGTGCTTGGCGGGGTTGTCGACGGCGACCGTCGCGACGGAATCGTCCAGGGAAACCGCGAGCTTGGGCGTGGGCGACGAAAAAAAGACACTCATGGGGCGTGTGATCTAGGGTAAAGGGCGGGGACTTCTTATCTCATCCATGTTCATTCGGCCTCGGGCCGGCAGGGAGACCGTCATGGCGCAGACCAAAGTGAAGCCTGGAGCACCGGAGCTGGTCGCTGGAACCGTGGATCCTCTATGGGATCGGCTGCGGCAGGAGGCGGAGATCATCCTGCACGACGAGCCTGCCCTGGCAAGCTTCATCCACGGCGCCATTCTCCAGCAGCCGAGCCTCGAAGCCGCCGTGATCCATCGGGTCGCCTGCCGCCTGGGTCATCCCGCCGTCGCCGCCGACATCGTCGAGCAGACCTTCCTGGAGGCGGTCGAGCGCGACCCGGCCATCGGAGCGGCTTTCCGGGCGGATATCAGCGCCGTCCTCGACCGCGATCCGGCCACGAACCGGGTCGTCGAGCCCGTGCTCTACTTCAAGGGTTTCCACGCGATTCAGACTCACCGGCTGGCCCATTGGCTGTGGCGCCACGACCGGCAGGATTTCGCGCTCTACCTGCAGAGCCGCTCGTCCGAGGTGTTCCAGACCGACATTCACCCGGCCGCTCGAATCGGCCGCGGAATCTTCCTCGACCATGCCACCGGCCTGGTGGTCGGCTCGACGGCGGTCATCGAGGACAACGTCTCCATGCTCCAGGACGTGACGCTCGGCGGCACCGGGAAGGAGCGGGGAGACCGCCATCCCAAGATCCGTCACGGGGTGCTGATCGGGGCCGGAGCGAAGATCCTCGGCAATATCGAGATCGGCCACTGCGCCCGCATCGCCGCCGGCTCGGTGGTGCTCAAGCCCGTGCCCCACAATGCCACGGTCGCCGGCGTTCCGGCCAAGGTCGTCGGCTCCGCCGGGTGCCCGGAGCCGTTCCGCTCCATGGATCACTTCCTGTCCGAGGGGATCTAACGGCGCTTGCTCACGTTGGCCCGGCGTGGCAAGTGCAGCATCCTTGAAAACGAAGAAAGGGTTCGTGGTGGATAAATCGGAGATGGCGAAGGTCGAGCGGTACATGCGCCAGACTTTTGCAAACCACTCGATTCGCGTGGTCGGTCGCCCGAAGAAGACCGATTCGGCAGAGGTCTATATCGGCGAGGAGTTCGTGGGCGTCCTGTTCGTCGACGACGAGGACGGGGATCGCTCCTACAACTTCACCATGGCGATCCTCGACACGGATCTGGAAGACTGATCAGCCTGCCGCAGCAGAATCCTCACCGGATCCTGCTGCCGTCGTTTCGGGGGCGATTCGTCCCGTCAGCTCCAGGAATCCAGCAAGCGATGCCGATCTACAGCCTCGACGATGTCTCCCCGATTCTGCCCGAGCCGGACCGGTTCTGGATTGCGCCGGACGCCCACGTGATCGGGCGGGTCCGGCTTGGACGGGACGTGGGGATCTGGTTCGGGTCCGTGCTTCGCGGCGACAACGAGCTGATCGATATCGGCGAGGCGACCAACATCCAGGAAGGCTCCCTCCTTCACACGGACGAGGGGGCGCCCCTGACCGTGGGGGCGGGCTGCACCATCGGCCACCATGCGATCCTGCACGGCTGCACCATCGGCGAGAACTCCCTGATCGGGATGGGGGCGACCGTCCTCAACCACGCGCGGATCGGCGCCAACAGCCTCGTCGGTGCCAATGCGCTGGTGACGGAAGGCAAGGAATTCCCTGACAATTCCCTCATCGTCGGTGCTCCGGCGAAGGCCATCCGGGTGCTCGACGAGGCCGCCATCGAGCGGCTGCGCTGGTCGGCCCGTCACTATGTGGAGAATTGGAAGCGCTACGCAAAAGGAATGCGGCGGATCGATTGACCCGCCGCCGTTTTCCGGTCGTCAGGGCCGCTTCCACCGACGTGGAGGCGGCTCCTTTCTTTTCTGAGCCACTGAAGTCTCAGCGATTCGCCGTGGTGGTCGGCGAGGTGGTGATGCCGCCCAGCGAAACCCAGCCCACCGCGTTCTCGCTCTCGCGCTTCACGTAGGCGTAGCCGGTCCGGTACCAGGGAAGAACCGCCGAGGTCTTGTTGTCGAGAACGTAGTCGCCCTGGTTGGTGCGAATCATCAGGACGGCGTGGCCCTCGCCGAGTTCGTCGATGACGACTGTCATGCGCATGGCGCGGCGCGGCAGCCCGCTCTCGACCAGGATGCGGCGCTTGAGAAGCTGGAAATCCTCGCAATCGCCCTGGCCGTCGTCGGGGAAGCCCCACGCATCGACGACACCCCAGTGATCCGCGTCCGTGATGGCCTTGATGCCGGAATTCACGCGCTGGTTCACGGAAACGATCGTCCTCCAGATCTGCGGCGTCAGCTGGATGATGTCCGGCTCCGACACATTCACGGCGCATTCCGACGGAAAGCTGTCGCAGAATTTCACCCAGCCGAGGATCGGCTTGGCGGATCCCAGATTCATGATCGGATTGCTCGCCACGGGGAGGGCCGCCACGGTCTGTGCCTGGGCGGCCGAGCCCAGAAACATCATGGACAGGCCGATAAATGCCGTTTTGACGAACTTGGCCGTTAAGGAAGCCTTTGCCTTACGACCGTTAAAACCTTTGTTTGCGAAATAATCCTGCTGCATGCCCCACCAGCCGGTAATGTTCTTTTAACCAAGCTGACACGGTTACGGGCGGGGCTCAAGTGAAAAGTAAAAGGTGAGTTAACGCGTCGCGGGCCCGTCTAGTTCCATTAACGTTAACGAAAAATTTACGAAGATTGATGGCTCCGGGCGTTCTTTAATCCGGCCGGGCCAAACCCTTCGAAAGCCGTTCGAAACCGGCGCGACTCGACCCCTGTCGAGAATCAACGCTAGGTCATCCCGTCACCCTGGAACGTGGCCGATTGTGGTCTGCCGCGCAATCGGATCGTAGAACTTGTCCATGCCGCCTCACACCGACCGCCCGGCTCGCGAGCCGATCTTCAATCTCCCGACCGTCGTCGCCCTCAGCGTCGCGGCCCTGGTGGGGATCCACGCCCTCCGGCTGCTTCTGTCCGACGAGACCGACTTCACCCTCATCATCGACTGGGCCGTGATTCCCGCCCGGTGGTCGGTGGCGTTCGGCAGCGTCCAGGCCGACGAGATCGTGAATGCCCTCCAGGGACCGGGCGGGAGCGAGGACGGGTTGTCGCCTTTCGCGGCCCTGGCCCAATACGTGCTGGCCGACGGCGAGGGGCGGCCCTGGACGGGGCTGACCTATGCCTTCCTGCACGGATCCTGGGCCCATGTCCTCATCAACTGCGTCTGGCTCGCGGCTTTCGGAACGCCGCTCGTCCGCCGCATCGGAGCAGTGCGCTTCTTCACCCTGGCGGCGGCTTCGGCCGTCGGCGGGGCGGCTGTGTACGCCTTCATGAACCCCCTGCAGATCCTGCCGATGATCGGCGCCTCGGGCGCCGTCTCGGGCATGATGGCGGCGGCTTCCTGGTTCATGTTCGCCCCGGCGGACTGGCTGCCGGAAGGCCGCCTGACCCAGCCGCACGAGAGGCTCCGGGAAGGCCTTCTCGACATGTTCCGCAACCGGCAGGTCCTGATCTTCCTCGGCGTCTGGTTCGCGGCCAACTACGTCTTCGCCTTCGTCCAGCCGCTGGGCGTCACGGATGCGAGCATCGCGTGGGAGGCGCATCTCGGCGGATTCCTGGTCGGGCTGGCCCTTTTTCCCCTGCTCGATCCTCTCCCGCCGCGGCCGGGGCGTATCCTGGCTTGAAACCGCCGCGGTTTAGCCGGATCATCAAGAGCTGACGCAGGGTCACTATCCCGCCGTCATGGGACGTGAAACTCGTCTTCAGCCTTGCGGACGCGAAGCATGACGGCCTTCGCATCCCTGCAACGGAGGCGAACATGATCGTCAACCGCATCCTTTCCATCAAAGGCCGCGACGTCGTCGCCATCGGGCCGGACCGGAGCCTCAGCGAGGCCGCCCGGACGCTGTCCGAGAAGCGGATCGGCGCCGTTCTCGTCCGCGACGGAGACCGGCCGTTCCTCGGCATCATCTCGGAGCGCGACATCGTCAGGGCGATAGCCGCCCGAGGAGCCGCGGCTCTCGACGAGCCCGTCTCCCGCTACATGACCGAGAAGGTGGTGACCTGCACGGGCGACACCTCCATCAACGACGTGATGGAGGTCATGACCCAGGGCAAGTTCCGGCACGTCCCGGTGGTCGAGGGCGGGTCGCTGCGGGGAATCGTCTCGATCGGCGACGTGGTGAAGCTGCGGGTCGAGGAGGTCGAGGCCGAGGCTCAGGCGATCAGGGAATATATCGCCACCGCCTAGCTCCGTACGCTCTGGGCCTCCTGCAGGATCTCCATGATGTCCGGCAGGGCGCGCTCCGTGGCCTGCCGGCCCAGGGCGATGCATTCCTGAGCGCGATGGAATTCGAACAGGCCCATCTTCGCGAGCTTGGGGGCGACCATGATATCCGGCGGGTCGCCGGCGAGCCGGGAGCGGGCGATCCGGTCCTGGGTGATGTTGAAGGCGTCGACCATGACCGTGGCGAGGCCCGGCGCGTTGGGCTTGCGCGGTTTCTCGTCTCGCGAGGGGGAGAACAGGCCCCAGCGCCGCGGTGCGGTCTCGAGGGCCTCCTCGATCTCCTTCTCGTCGCTGGTGTCGGCGTCGTAGGACTGGATGACCGTGCCGCGGACGCGGATCTCGCCGTTCAGGTTGACGCAGATCACGATGTCGGCGCCGAGAGCGCGGGCCGCGGTGATCGGGATGGGGTTGACCAGGGCGCCGTCCATGAGCCAGCGCCCGCCGATCATCACCGGGTCGAAGACGCCCGGCAGGGCATAGGAGGCGCGCATCGCCTGGACCAGCGGCCCCCGCGTGAGCCAGATTTCGTGACCGCTGGTGAGTTCGGTCGCGATAGTGCAGAACTTGATCGGGAGCGTCTCGACCCGGCGGTCCATGAGATCCTGGTCGAGAAGGCGCTGCAGCCGCCCGCCCGCGATCAGGCCGGCGCCGCTGAAATGGAAGTCGAGAAGCCCCATGACCCGCCGCTTGGTCAGGGAGAGGGCGAAGGCCTCGAGCTCGTCGAGCTTTCCGGCGGCGTAGCAGCCGCCGACCACCGCCCCGATGGAGCAGCCGGCGATGACATCCGGCACGATTCCGGCCTCGGCCAGGACGCGCAGCACGCCGATATGGGACCAGCCCCGCGCCGCACCGCCGCCGAGGGCGAGGCCGATTTTCACCTTCGTCCGCGGGTCGCGCTCGATCGGAGCGTTCATTTCCGCGATCCCCCCGCCACCGCCAGACCCGGCGCTGCGCCGGGTGATCCCGTCCCACAACATGACTGCGAACTCCAAGGCCTCGAGCCTTCATGCCACACGCTCATGAAGACCTCATGAACAACGCCTCAGAGTTTCATTTAGGTCACGCTTGGCCAAACTAAACGGTAGAGGGGCGCAGAACCCTTCGGGAGAGGAGCATGATGACCACGGCGAAAAGGATCAGCACGCCGAGGGTGTTGCGCAGTCCCATGAGGTCGCCGCCGAAGCCGATGAGGGGCGGGCCGAGGAGCAGCCCCGCATAGCCCATCGTGGCCACCATCGCCACGCCCATGCTCGGCGGGATGCCCTTGGTCTCGCCCGCCGTGCTGAACAGCACCGGCACCGCGTTCGCCAAGCCCAGGC
The DNA here is from genome assembly GCF_042650665.1 of Microvirga sp. GCM10011540. Lineage (NCBI taxonomy): Bacteria > Pseudomonadati > Pseudomonadota > Alphaproteobacteria > Hyphomicrobiales > Methylobacteriaceae > Microvirga > Microvirga sp. GCM10011540. Next base: position 60,606 of record NZ_JBHSBQ010000040.1, read on the forward strand.
CGACGAGAGCGAAGCCGATGGTGGCCGTGACGGGATAGGGCAGGGCCATGGCGAGCCCGAGGCCCAGCGCCGCCAGAAGACCGCCGAGCTTGACGGTGACGGCCCGCCCGAGGCGCCGGACCACGAGGTCGCCCATGAACCGGCAGATGGTCATGGTCAGCGAGAAGGCCGCGAAGCCGGCGACCGCGGTTTCCAGGCTCGCCCCGGCGACGGTCTGGAGGTAGATCGCGGTCCAGTCGACCATGGCGCCCTCCACCAGAAGGCAGAGCAGCGTCAGCATGGCCAGCCCCATGATCTCCAGGCGGGGCAGGGCGAAGGCATGTCCCCCGCCATGCCGCTCCGTCTCGTTCAGGGTCCAGAACGAGGCGGCCAGGAACAGCAGACCCATGGCGGCGCAGGACAGGGTCAGGGTCGAAGGGATCCCGATCCCGGCCGCGATCATCAGTCCCGAGGCCGCCGCCCCGGTCAGTCCCCCGAGGCTGAAGAAGGCGTGGAACGACGACATGATCGGCTCGCCCCAGGCGCGCTCCACCTCCGTGGCGTTGGTGTTCATGGACACGTCCATGGCCCCGTTGGAGGCTCCGGCCAGCAGGGAGGCGCCGATGAGCAGCGGCAGCCCGGGGGCGAGACCCGGAAGGAGCAGGCAGGCTGCGAACGCGAAGGCGGCGGTCAGCGTGACGTTGCGGCTGCCCGCCCGCGCCACCAGCCAGCCGACGGTGGGCATGAGCACGATGGCTCCCAGGGCGAAGGCCAGAAGGGCGAGGCTCAGCTCCCCATCCGACAGGCCGAGGGCGGCCTTGATCCGGGGCAGCTGGGCGGCCCAGGTGCCGATGCCGAAGCCGTTGCCGAAGAAGATGGCGCTCGCGGCCACCCGCGCCGGGAGGAGGTGACGGTGTCTCATTCCCGGGGACATAGACCGGGAGACCGGGTTTTGCACCCCGGCAATTTTCGCCGGGAGGCGGTCAGCCCTGCGTCTTGACAACTTCGGGCGAGGGGATAACCGTTCCCACCATGGGGAATGCGATCTCCCCACGAGGCGACATGCCCAAGCATCGCGTCCTATCTCTTTTTCAAGGGGACGCCCCATGTCGTCAGTCAACTCCATCTCAACAGACAAGCTTGCGCGCCTCATCGGAAGGCCGGACTGCCCCGTCCTGATCGACGTGCGCACCGATGAAGACTTCGCCTGCGATCCGCGCATGATCCCCGGGTCCGTGCGCCGGCCATGGGCTGCTGTCGCGGACTGGGCTCCCGATTATCGCGGCCGGCCCTCCATCGTCATCTGCCACAGGGGCCTCAAGCTCAGCCAGGGTGTGGCTGCCTGGCTTCGCCAAACGGGCGCGCCCGCCGACTATCTCGATGAAGGCTCCTCAGGATGGGCCCAGGCCGGGCTGCCGATGGTTCCCGAAGCCAAACTGCCTCCGCGCAACCGCGAGGGACGCACCGTCTGGGTCACGCGCTCGCGCCCCAAGATCGACCGGATCGCATGTCCCTGGCTCATCCGTCGCTTCGTCGACCGACAGGCCGTCTTTCTGTTCGTCAGCCCCTCCGCCGTCGCCGGAGTTGCCGAGCGCTTTGCCGCGACGCCCTTCGACATCGAAGGCGAGACCGTGTTCTGGAGCCACCGGGGCGAGAGCTGCACGTTCGACACGATGGTCGAGGAATTCGGCCTGGCGACGGAGCCTCTCCTGCGACTGGCCGCAATCGTGCGGGGCGCCGATACGGGCAGGCCCGAACTCGCCCCTGAGGCGCCCGGCCTGCTCGCCGCCTCGCTCGGATTGTCGCGCATGTATGCGGACGACCTGGAGCAGCTCGAGGCGGGAATGACCCTCTACGATGCGTTCTACCGCTGGTGCCGTGACGCGGTCGACGAGACGCATAACTGGCCGGGAACCAAGCCGCAGAGCCGACGTCTGCTCGAGGGTTCGCGATGAGTGCGTCCATTCCCACTCCCACCTGCGCGACGGAAGCGGCCCCGTCGCATGGGGTGAGCCTGCGGGAGGCTCTCAAGGTCTGGATCCGGGTTGCTCTGCTGTCCTTCGGCGGCCCGGCCGGGCAGATCGCCGTGATGCATCGCATCATCGTGGAGGAGAAGCGGTGGATCGGCGAGCACCGCTTTCTGCACGCGCTGAACTACTGCATGCTTCTGCCGGGACCCGAGGCGCAGCAGCTTGCGACCTATATCGGCTGGCTGATGCACAGAACCCTGGGCGGCGTGATGGCGGGCGTCCTCTTCGTCCTGCCGGGCGTCGTCTCGATTATGGCGCTCAGCATCGTCTATGCCCTGTTCGGCAAGGTCGGCATCGTGTCGGCCCTGTTCTTCGGCCTCAAGGCCGCCGTCCTCGCCGTCGTGCTGCAGGCGGTTCTCCGCATCGGATCGAAGGCTCTGAAGAACCGCGTCATGGTCGTGATCGCCGTCGCCGGGTTCTGCGCGATCTTCTTCTTCGGCGTTCCGTTTCCGGCGATCATCTTCACGGCGGGCATCATCGGGTTTCTCGCAGGACGCGCTGGCGTTCCCGCTTTCCAGGTGAGGAACGGACATGGCCCGGCGAGAGGAGGCAGGGAGGTCGCCGATGCCGAGACCCTGCTCGGGGAGGAACTGCCGGACCACGCCCGTCCGACCGTCGCCCGGGCCCTTCGGGTCTCTGCAATCTGCATGACGCTGTGGCTGGTCCCGGTGGCGCTTCTGATGGCGGGCTTGGGCTCCGGCAACGTGTTCAGCCAAATCGCCACGTTCTTCTCGACAATGGCCGTCGTCACCTTCGGAGGCGCCTATGCGGTGCTGGCCTACGTGGCGCAGCAGGCCGTGGAGAATTACGGCTGGCTCGCCCCCGGCGAGATGCTCGACGGCCTCGGCATGGCCGAGACGACGCCCGGACCCCTCATCATGGTGCTGCAGTTCGTGGGCTTCATGGGCGCCTTCCGGGATCCCGGGGCGCTGTCGCCCCTGACGGCCGGGGTGCTCGGAGGCCTTCTCGCCACATGGGTCACCTTCGTCCCGTGCTTCCTGTTCATCTTTCTCGGTGCACCCTGGATCGAGTCCCTGCGGGGCAACCAGGCGCTGCACGGGGCGCTTTCCGCCATTACCGCGGCAGTGGTCGGCGTCGTCCTGAACCTTGCTGTCTGGTTCGCGATTCACACGGTCTTCCGCGAGACATGGCCCGTGCGCGCTTTCGGGCTCTCCTTCGACGCCCCTGTGCTCGCGAGCGTCAACCCGTGGGCTCTCCTGCTCTCGGGAGCGGCGGTGATCGCGGTCATTCGGCTCAAGGCGGGCATGATGACGACCCTGGCGGCCAGCTCGGTTGCGGGCATCGCCCTCTATCTCGCGGGAGCGCCCCTGTAGGGACCGGCCTGCGCCGTTGCGGGTCCAGGCCAGCAGGAAGGCGCGATCCGTCCGCCGGGTGCGGGACGGGCTCTACGGCCGAAACCGGATCAAAAGAAACCGTGTCGAGTTGTCTCCAGCGAAATGTCGCTGAGGGCGTCATCTATGGCCGATCCGGCTCTGCCTCCTCCCCCGTCGGCCGTGCGGCCCGCAAGTTCTCCCGTCTTGACCGCCGGCGGCATCGTCCTTGCCATCGGGGGGCTCTATTTCGGCCGGGATATCTTCATCCCCTTCGCCCTCGCCATTCTCCTGAGCTTCGCTCTCGCGCCTCTCGTGAACTGGTTCCGGCGCCTGAAGCTGCCGCGGGTCGCAGCAGTGCTCGTTGCCGTTGCCCTTGCCTTCGTCCTCATCGGCGGGATCGGCTTCGTCGTCGGCCGTCAGCTCGTGCAGCTCGCCAGCAACCTTCCGGCCTACCAGACCACCATCACGCAAAAGATCCGGTCCCTGCAGCAATCCGCGCCCGGCGGCGGCGTGGTCGAGAGAGTCACCACGACCATCGAGGATCTCGGCAAGGAGATTGCCGGCGAGGAGAAGCCCGAGGACGAGCCGGCGCAGGCGCCGGGCTCCGCGCTCGGCGCGGGGACCTTGGAGGAGCCCGTCACCGTGAGGCTGGAGCCCCCACGCCCGCGCCCGCTGGAGGTGATCCAGACCATTATCGGCCCGCTGCTGGCGCCGCTCGCCACGGCCGGCCTCGTCATCATCTTCGTGATCTTCGTGCTGCTCGAGCGGGAGGACCTGCGCGACCGTTTCATCAAGCTTGCCGGGGCGGGCGATCTCCAGAAGAGCACGCAAGCCATCAACGACGCGGCCGCGCGGGTCAGCCGCTATCTCCTGATGCAGCTCGTCGTGAACCTGACCTACGGCATTCCCATCGGCATCGCCCTCTACTTCATCGGCGTGCCCAATGCGGTGCTGTGGGGGCTGCTGGCGGCCGTGCTGCGGTTCATTCCTTATCTCGGGCCGTTCCTGGCCGCTCTCTTCCCCATCGCCCTGGCGGTTGCGGTGGATCCGGGCTGGACCATGCTGCTGTGGGTCGTGGGGCTCTTCCTCATGGCGGAACTCATCAGCAACAACGTGATCGAGCCGTGGCTCTACGGCTCCAGCACTGGCCTGTCGTCGCTCGCCATCATCATGGCGGCGATCTTCTGGACCAGCCTGTGGGGGCCGGTCGGGCTGTTTCTCGCAACGCCCCTGACGGTCTGCCTCGTGGTGATCGGCCGCTACGTGCCCCAGCTCGAATTCCTCGGCGTTCTCCTCGGCAGCGATCCGGTGCTGGCGCCGGAGGAGCGCCTTTACCAGCGCCTTTTGGCGGGCAACCTGGAGGAGGCGGTGGAAATGGCCGAAGACTACGTCGACGAACGCTCCTCGCGCGAGTTCTACGACAACGTGGCCATACCCGCCCTCCGGCTGGCGGAGAACGACCGCCAGCGCAGCACCACGGAGACCAATTACCGGCGGCTCGTCGCGGATACGGCGATCTGCGTCGTCCGGGAGATCGAGGACCACATCCGGGACAAGGGCGACGAAACGGACACGGGCGAAGGCCGGTCGGCAACAGGGGCGGCAAAGCCGTCCTCTGTCCTCTGCGTGGCGGGGCGCACGGAACTCGACCGCGCGGCGGCCGAGATGATGTCTCAGGTGCTCCATGAACGGGGCATCGGCGCCCGCGTCCTGCCGCCGATCGCCGTCAGCCAGGGCGCCCTGGGACAGCTCGACCTCCAGGGCGTGGATGTGGTGTGCCTGTCCTATCTGCACCCGCAGCCGCAGGTCTATGCGCGCTACATCTGCCGCCGCCTGCGCCGCCGGGCGCCTCATGTGAAGCTCGTCGTCTGCTGCTGGAACCCGGTCTCCGCGACCGAGCGGCCGGAGGATCCCGCGAAGCAGATGGCGGCAGATGCGGTGTTCACCTCTCTGGAGGCCTGTCTCGACCAGATGGATGCGTGGGTCTCCCGCCCGGCCTCGCCCACCGGGGCGGCTCCGGTCATCCAGGACGCCGAACACGAGCAGCTCGCGGCGCTGGAGGAGCTCGGTCTGACCTCTGTCAAGGAGCGGCAGTTCGACAGGGTGTCGAGGGAGGTCGCTCAGGCCTTCGGCACGCCCATCGCCCTCGTTTCTCTCGTCGATCAGGTCCATCGGCCCTCGAACGAGGCCGCTTCGCCCCAGGGCGGCCATGCGGATGGCCCGAATCCTCACGGGGAATCGCTCGATGCCTATGTGATTGCGGCGAACGAGGCGCTGGTGTCCGAGGACGTGACCAAGGATCCGCGCTTTGCCGACGACCCGATCGTGCTGGAGAAGGGAATCCGCTTCTATGCCGGGGCTCCGCTGCGCGCCTCCTCCGGAGTGGTCATCGGCTCCCTGTGCCTGATCGACACGAAGCCGCGCGAGTTTCCGGAGCCGGATCGCCAGCGGCTCCAGCAGATGGCCGACGCATTGATGGCGGACCTGGAGGGCCGGTCAAGGAAGGATGAGGATCCGTCCCCTGACGCTGTTCCGGCGAGCCGCTCATCCGCGGAGCCTCAGGGTCACGAGGTCGGATAGGTCGCTTCCGCCAATGCGAGCCTCGGCCCGTCCTCCGTAGACTCCACCTTCCGGTAGAAGCAGGATTGCCGCCCCGTGTGGCAGCAGCCGCCGTCGCCGGCGACCTTGACCTTGAGCCATAGGGCGTCCTGGTCGCAATCGACCCTCATCTCGACGACGGTCTGGATCTGGCCGCTCGTGGCGCCCTTGTGCCAGAGCTCGCCCCGCGAGCGGGACCAGTACCAGGCTTCTCCGGTCTCAAGGGTCTTCGCCAGGGCCTGCGCATTCATGTGCGCGACCATGAGGAGTTCGCCGGTCTCGGCCTCGGTCGTGACGCAGGTGATCAGGCCGTCGGCGCCGAAACGCGGGGTGAGGGCCGCTCCTTCTTCAAGGTCGGCCTTGGAACCGGGAGCCGGGAAGGGGTGGGACGCGCACATGGGAAACCTTCGATGGTGGGGACATGCCCTTCAGAACGCCGGACGGCGCGAAAACTCAAGCCTTTCCGTGCCGCACCAGGGTCAGGAAGCGCACCTGTTCGGCAGGGTCCTTGAAGGCGCCGGTGAATTGGGTCGTCAGGGTCATGGCTCCCGCCTTCTGCACGCCGCGCATGGACATGCACATGTGCTCGGCCTCGATCATCACGGCGACGCCGCGGGGTTCGAGCGCGGTCTCCATGGCATCGGCGATCTGGGCCGTCATGGTTTCCTGCGTCTGGAGACGCCTGGCGAAGACCTCCACCAGCCGGGCGAGCTTGGACAGGCCGACCACGCCCTTCGTGGGATAATAGGCGATGTGGGCCATGCCGAAGAACGGCACCATGTGGTGCTCGCAATGGGAATAGAACGGGATGTCCCGCACGAGAACGATGTCGTCGTAGCCCTCGACCTCGGCGAAGATCTTGTTCAGGACCTCGTGCGGGTCGTCCTCATAGCCCGAGTAGAACTCCCTGAACGCCTTGGCGACGCGCTTGGGCGTCTCGCGCAGGCCCTCCCTCTGCGGATCGTCCCCCGCCCAGCGGATCAGGGTGCGGACGGCGGCTTCCGCCTCCTCCCGGCTGGGCCGGTCGCCTGGCTTGTCGGCGACTGCGGACAGGCGCGGGGACAAGGGCTTAACCACATCGTTCATGCGGTGCCTTTCTCAACTCGTGAACTGGGGAGGCCCTAGGCCTCCGGCGTTTCCATTCCCTTTCCGCGAAAGCGCCGTCAGGAGCCCAGTCGCAGAGTTCAGTGATGTTTCCTATATATTGGCTGAGACATCCACGCGTCATCAGGCCCAAATGCTGAACGACATCTACAATCGTCGCATCCTCGAGCTCGCTGCGGACATTCCGCTCCTCGGACGGCTGCCGGAGCCCCAGGCCACCGCGACCGCGCGGTCGAAGCTCTGCGGCTCCACCGTTACGGTCGACCTCGCCCTGGACGGGGATGTGGTGACGGGCTTCGCCCATGACGTGAAGGCCTGCGCCCTCGGCCAGGCCTCGTCCTCCATCATGGGCCGGCACGTGCTGGGCTCCACCGCCTCGGAATTGCGCGAGGTCCGGGAGATCGCGAGCCGTATGCTCAGGGCCGGGGGAGAGGCCCCGGAAGGCAAGTGGGAGGACCTGAAGGTCCTCGAGCCCCTGCGGGACTACAAGGCCCGCCACCCCTCGATCATGCTCACCTTCGATGCCGTCGTCGATGCCCTCGACCAGATCGAGGCCGGGCGGACGAAGGAGGCGGGCTAGGCATGGCGAGCCCCGTTCAACGGGCGGCGCACTGGGCGATCCGAGGCTACCAGCTGACCCTGTCCGGCCTCATCGGCCGCCAGTGCCGGCACATGCCGTCCTGTTCGGAATACACCGACGAGGCGATCCAGCGGCACGGCTTCTGGGCCGGAGGCTGGATGGGCGTGTCGCGGATCTGCCGTTGCGGGCCCTTCGGCACATCCGGGCTCGATGTGGTGCCCGAAACATTGCCCGAAGGGGCCGGCTGGTATAAGCCCTGGGCCTATGGTCGCTGGCGGGGCGTGAACGCTCCCCCGATCGTCTGCGAGGCAGTCGAACCTGACGGCGGCTGATCTCGCTCCCATCCAACAAACCGTCGGCCCCCGCTTACCTGCTCCGTTGGCAGGAGTGAGCCAGGAGAACGCACTCATGATTACCCTGACCTTTCCCGATGGCGCCCAGAAGCAGTACAGCCCCGGCACGACCGGCCGCGAGGTTGTGGAGGGCATCGCCAAGTCCCTCGCCAAGCGTACCGTCGCCATGGCTCTGGACGGCACCGTCGCCGACCTGAACGACCCCATCGCGCAGGACGCCAGGATCGAATTCCTCAATCGCGAGGACCCGCGCTCGCTGGAGCTGATCCGGCACGATTGCGCCCACGTGCTGGCCGAGGCCGTGCAGGAGCTCTTTCCGGGAACGCAGGTGACCATCGGGCCGGTGATCGAGAACGGCTTCTATTACGATTTCGCGCGCCCTGAGCCCTTCACCCCCGAGGATTTTCCCGCCATCGAGGCGAAGATGCGCGAGATCATCGCGCGCGACAAACCCTTCACCAAAGAAGTGTGGAGCCGCGACAAGGCCAAGCAGGTCTTCGCCGAAAAGGGCGAAAGCTACAAGGTCGAGCTCGTCGACGCGATCCCCGAAGGCCAGGACCTCAAGATCTATTTCCAGGGCGACTGGTTCGATCTCTGCCGCGGCCCGCACATGACCTCCACGGGCAAGATCGGCAACGCCTTCAAGCTCATGAAGGTGGCGGGCGCCTATTGGCGCGGCGACTCGAACAACCCGATGCTGACCCGCATCTACGCCACCGCCTGGGCGAACCAGGAGGAGCTCGACGCCTATCTCAAGCAGCTCGAGGAGGCCGAGAAGCGCGACCACCGGCGGCTCGGCCGCGAGATGGACCTGTTCCATTTCCAGGAGGAAGGGCCGGGCGTCGTCTTCTGGCACGCCAAGGGCTGGACCCTGTTCCAGGAGCTGATCTCCTACATGCGCCGCCGCCTCAAGGGCGACTATCAGGAGGTCAACGCTCCGCAGATCCTCGACAAGGCCCTGTGGGAGACCTCCGGTCACTGGGGCTGGTACCGCGAGAACATGTTCGCGACCCAGACCGAGGACGACCGCGTCTTCGCCATCAAGCCGATGAACTGCCCCGGCCACGTGCAGATCTTCAAGCACGGGCTGAAATCCTACCGCGACCTGCCGCTCAGGCTGGCGGAGTTCGGCAACGTGCACCGCTACGAGCCCTCCGGCGCCCTGCACGGGCTGATGCGCGTGCGCGGCTTCACGCAGGACGACGCCCACATCTTCTGCACGGAAGACCAGCTCGATTCCGAGTGCCTGAAGATCAACGACCTGATCCTCTCGACCTATGCCGATTTCGGCTTCGAGGAGATCGTCGTGAAGCTCTCGACCCGGCCGGAGAAGCGCGTCGGCACCGACGAGATGTGGGATCACGCCGAGGAGGTGATGACCCGCGTGCTCAAGCAGATCGAGGAGCAGTCGGGCGGACGCATCAAGACGGCGATCAACCCGGGCGAGGGCGCGTTCTACGGGCCGAAGTTCGAGTATGTGCTGCGCGACGCCATCGGCCGCGACTGGCAGTGCGGCACGACCCAGGTCGACTTCAACCTGCCGGAGCGGTTCGGCGCGTTCTATGTCGATCAGGACGGCCAGAAGAAGACTCCGGTCATGGTCCACCGGGCCATCTGCGGTTCCATGGAGCGCTTCACCGGCATCCTGATCGAGCACTTCGCGGGCCATTTCCCGCTCTGGCTCGCTCCGGTCCAGGTCGTGGTCGCCACCATCACCTCGGAGGGTGATGCCTACGCCACCGAGGTGGTGCGGGCCGCCGAGCGGATGGGGCTTCGGGTCGAGGCCGACCTGCGCAACGAGAAGATCACCTACAAGGTGCGCGAGCACTCGCTCGCCAAGGTGCCGGTGCTGCTCGTGGTCGGAAAGAAGGAAGCCGCCGAAGGGACGGTGTCGATCCGCCGCCTCGGCAGCCCCGACCAGAGGACCATGACCCTCGACGACGCGCTCAGGGCGCTCGCCGCCGAGGCGATTACGCCGGACCGCAAGCGCGCGTCCCAGGCCGCGGCGGAGCCCGAAGGCCACCTGACGCTCGACGGGCAACACGTGGTCGAGCGCACGGTGGCTTGATCGGCCGGAAGAGCGATCTTCCTCAGGTTTGCAAACGAGGATGGCCGGGGCAAGCCCCGGCCATCGCTTTTCAAGGGGACGCGTCCAAGCGGCCTTACGTCGTCTGGCGCTGGCGTCCCGACCCCGAGCTGCGTCCGCCGGCAGGGGATCCGGCGCGGGAGCCTGTCTGGCCGATGCCGGGATTGCCGGTGGCGGCGCCGGCATCCCCCGCTTCCGTTCCCGTCCTGTGACCGGCCTGCTGCTGGCCGACGCGCAGGTTGTTCTGCACGTGGTTCACGCCTGAAACCGACTCGGCCAGATCCTCCGCCCGGCGCCGCTCGCCGCGGTCGCGGACGGTGCCGCTCAAGGTCACTTCGCGGTTCTCCACTGTCACCTCGATCTCGGACGCGTCGATGAGGGGATCGTCCGTCAGGCGCTCGTTGATGTCTTCCCGGATGCGGTCGTCGGAGCGCTGATAGTTGCGCGGGCCGCGGCCGCTATGCTCGCCCCGGCGGACCTCGCCGAAGCTTCCGGTGGCATCGTTGCTGAACCGGTTGTTGCCGGGGCCGCTGCCGTAGTTGCTGTGGTCGCGGCGCTCGTTCACGAGGCTCCAGGTGCGCTCGCGGTCCTGCATCCGGCGGTCGGTCTCGCTGCTGTCGTCGCCGGGACGGGCGCGCTCGCCCGTGATGGTCGAGGCGCCGTAGCGCGGGGGATGGAAGCCGCTTCCGGCGGAGCCGCGCCCGGCATATTCGTCCCCGTAATTCTGGTATCCCTCGCCGCCGTAGCCGCCGCGCATCCGGGCGTCGCGCCGCGGTTCCTGGCCCGGATAGCCGAAGGATCCGAAGGCCGCCCGCACGTCGTCCTCCTCGCGGAAGCGGAACTGGTCTCCGCCACGGGCCCGGCCGGACTGCCCGCGGCCCTCGCGCTCGCGGTAATCGTTGGGACGGTGACGCCAGTCGTCATCGTCCCCGCGCATCCGGCGCTCCAGCTCGCGGCGCTCGTCCCCGGTGAGGGGAGAAGGCCTGCGGTCCCGGGTCTGATCGGCGCGGGAGGAACTGAGCGTGCCCGTGCGGTCCGGTTCGGAGGGAATCGAAATGCGATGCAGGGCGTGAGAAGCCTGATCCTCCCGGTCGGTGGCAAGGTCGCCGAGGGCGACGATGCCGACGAGGTGCTTGTCGTGATCGACGACGGGGAGGCGGCGGATCTGGTGATCGCTCATGAGCTCGACGATGTGATCCACGTCGTCGTCGTCGAAGCACCACCACACATTGTCGGACATCACGTCGCGCACGCGGGTCGTGTCGGGCGGCAGGCCGGCCGCCGTGGCGCGCACGGTGATGTCGCGGTCGGTGATCATGCCCCGCAGCCGGCGGCCGTCGCAGACGGGCAAGACACCGACATTCATCTCGTCCATCAGCCTCGCGGCTTCCTGGATCGTCTTGTCGGGCGCGACCACGCGCACGTTGCGTGTCATGATTTCCGAAATCTTCATGGGTGTCCTCCCGGTAAGGGCCACGCCATGAGAGCTCGATGTCCCTGCCCGGCGCGACCGATCGTCAGAGACCGGTCAATGCGGGGAAGGCGGAAAAGGTTCAGGTCGGCGGGACGACGATCTCGATATCCCGGTCGAGCCCGCTCTCGACCGTGAAGTCGCGGGTATAGACCTTGCCCTCGTGCCGGGCGATCAGCACGTATTCGCCCTCGGCCAGGGTCACGGACGGAAAGGCGCCGATGGCCTCGCGAATCACGTCGCCGCCCGGGGTGAGCACGCTGAAGGCCGTTCCGGCGAAGGCCTCGCCGCCTTCCGTGCCGACGAGCTTCAGCGTCACCGTCGCGGCGCGGTGGTTGAGGGTCGCTTCCGTGACGCGGCCGGATTCCACCTTGAGGTCGCTGCGCATGATGGCGTTGGCGTCGCCATAGGTGGACACCACGTGATAGGTGCCCTCCGGCAGGCGGATGATGTCGTTCGCCTTGGCGTTGGCGATGACCAGGCGGCCTTCGGAGTTCTGGCCGCTGGGGACGTAGACCGTGAAGGACAGCCGGTTCGGCGCGATGGGGCTGTCGCCGACGGCGCCCTTCAGCTTGAGCGCTCCCGCGCTCACGGTCAGCCGTTCGTTCACCTGCCCCGATCGGACGCTGAGCCGCTTGGAGGCGCTCGCGAACCCGTAGGACACATGCATGATGTAGTTGCCGGGCGGCAGGGTGAAGCCCGGTGTCGGGCTGCTCGACCGGGCGACGATGGTCGGCGGGGTCGTGTCGCCCCGGTCCTCGTAGACGCGCCAGACGAGGCCGGAGCGGATCGGCTCGTTGTTGTCCGCGAAGGCGGCGCTGGCATTGACCGTGACCCGGCCTGTCGCCACCGGAGGAGGGGTCTGGGTCAGGGACGGGACGGCAGGCGTCTGGGCGACGGCGCCGGAGGCGGCGAGAAGCACCAGACAGCCGAGAAGGCGGCTCAGGGAGTTCGACAAACGCATCATTCTTGGTCGGTTCGGGATCCGGCGGCGGACCAGGGGGCGGCGGCCGTCCTGATCGCTTCCTCCTCGCTGTCCACGAGTTCGGACGCGGCCGCAACCAGATTGTCCAGGGAAAGAGGGCGAAATTCGAACTCGACGCGGTGTCGGCCCGCCGGAACCTCGACGCCGCGGAACAGGAGGTTGGCGCGCAGGAGCGGCCTGCGCTCCCCGTCGACCCGCACCTCCCAGCCCGGGTAATAGATGTCGTGGAGCACGAGAATGCCCGGCTTGCCCGTCTCGACCTCGATCACGACCGAGTTGCGCTGATAGCTGACGATGCGGGCCCGGCTTTGGGCCGGTTCGGCCGGGGACGGACCGAAGCGGGCCTTGAGCAGGGGGGCGCTCTCGTCGTCGATCAGGGCCTCCGTCTGGCGGTTGAACTCGGGCAGCTCCTCCTGATCGAGCACGGCTTCGGAATCGACCACATGCGCGTGATGCGCGACATAGGCCCGGGGGCTCGCCGTGTTCACCCGGTAGATCCACATCTGTCCGGCACCGTAGACCACCTCGGCGCCCGGCAGGCGGGGGAAATGGCGCGGCAGCTTCTCGATGGGCCGGTCGAGCACCAGATATTCGAGTCCGAGCAGGCTGGCGAGACGGCACTTGTAGCCGCGGAAGGTGGCCGGGAAGGTCCGCAGGTTGGGGTCTTCCGCGTTCTCGCCGGGCCCGACGGCACGCTCGTAATCGGCCAGGCGCAGCGGGTTGTAGCCGATGATGTCCTCGATCTGCAGCACCATCGAGGCGTTCTGCCACGGACCGCGCAGGCCGAGGATCTCGACGCGGGGGTACTCGCCGCGGGCATGCCGGCCGGCCAGTTCCTTCTTCAGGATCCGCAGCCCCTGAAGCTGCTCCGGCGGCAGCTCGCGGAACACCGCGTAGCGTTCCGCGGGCTCCGCATTGAGGGCTGACGCCGCATGGCGCCAGACGAGTTCGGTGCCGGTCAGGGCGATGAGGGCAAGGGCGGCGGCCTCGCGCCAGCGGGAGGGGCCACTGAAACGCGACAGCAGCACGATGCCGGCCGTGGCGGCAAGGAGGCCGATCCCGATCTCTCGCAGGGCCGCCGGGGCTTGCCCGGCCTTCACGGCGAAGACGAGGGCGCTCGCCGTGGCGGCGAGGACGAGCGTGACGGCGAGGCCGGGCAGGACGAGCCGGAGGCGGCCCAACGCGGCCCTGCTCCATTGCGGGAGCCCGTCCGTGACATAGCGGTGGACCAGGTAGCCGACCGAGAAGGCGAGGGCGATGTTGATGAGGAAGGTCGCATCGGCGGGGCGGCGGTAGAGGTTCACGCCCGGCATGTAGTCGAAGATGACCTCGAATCCGGGAGTGTAGCGGCCCAGGGCGTAGAACAGGGCAATGATGCCGACGACGAGGAAGAAGCGGAATTCGCGGGCGAAGAGGCGCCCTCCGGCGATGCCGTGCCAGATGAGGAGGAGGGCCGGAAGCGTGCCGATGAACAGGTAGTTCGTGGCCCTGTCCGTCCAGGTGCCCTCCGCCAGGCTGTGCCAGTCCGGTCCCCAGTAGTCGTAGGTCCAGCGCAGGGAGCCGAAGACGTTGCCGAAGAGGATCGTCGCCAGGCTTTCGGGAGGCAGGGACCCCATGGCCGCGACCCCGTAGCCGAAGGAGGGCCGGGTCGAGGTGGCGAGGAACTGCATGGTGAGGACGACCGGCACTGCGAGGAGCGCGCCGCCGATGACGGCTATGGAGGCAAGCAGTCCGAGGCGCGACCTGAGATAGGTCAGGGGATGGGCGGCGGAGCCGATGCGGTGAGCCGCCACGGCGATCAGGGTCAGGGCGCAGAGGAAGGCGACCTGGTCGCGCCCGATGGTCATGAATGCCGCCGTCACGGCGAACAGCGCGCCGAACCGGTAGGAGCGGCGATCCAGGGCTTCCTCCAGAAGCCAAAGGGCCAGGGGAAAGAAGCCGTAGCTGAGGATGATGCCCGTATGCTGGAGGCGCGCCGTGGCGGAGCCGCCGAGCATGAAGACGATGGCCGCCACCACCGCGCCTGCCGGATGCCAGCCGCGGCGACGGAAGAGGGGGACGAAGGCCAGCGCTCCGGGCAGGAAATGGGCGAAGACGACCCCGTCGAAAAGCTGCATCGACGGCTCCGGCACCAGCCAGCCGAACAGCAGCATGGTGGGAGTGAACAGGAGCGATTGGGGATCGGCCGCCGAAGGGTGGCCGCCGAAATGATAGGGGTTCCAGAGCGGCAGCTCGCCATGGGCGAGGGCGGCACCGAGATAGCGGAGCGTCGGGTAGAACTGGTTCTTCGAATCCCAGGGGACCACCGAGCCGGTGAGGGGCCACACGGCCGCCGCGACGGCCCAGATCCCGAGAATGAGCGCAAAGGCGACGATCGTCTGCTGCCTCGACCAGAAGGCGGACCCGGGGATGCCGGTTGGCGTGGTTGGTATGTGCATCGCTGTCAAAGCGGCGCTTCGCCGGTCGGGTCGGGATGGATGCGCGGCGGCACGCCAGAATGCGCTGCTGCAAGGGCAGCTATGCCGTCACCGTTCACCACAGGCCGGAAACCTGCTTGGCGTATTGCCGCACTCCCCCTATACATCCGTTGCCGGTTCTTCTCTCGCAACGGCCCCTCTTGGGACGCCCGCGCTTGCTCAAGCGCATCAAGACGGCGAGACCATGGCAAGCCTGCGCCGTCCAAGCACCGCACCCTGCGTGAGCGCCCGACACCTATTGTTCCACAATATCCAATCCGGATGAAGATCCCATGAATGAAAGCCTTTCCCGCCTTCAGCAGCGACGTTCGGTTCCCGCGCGCTGGCTGGGGGAGCCCGGGCCGAGCCCGGAGGAGGTGGAGACCCTGCTGACGGTCGCGGCCCGGGTGCCGGACCACGGTAAGCTCGTTCCCTGGCGCTTCATCCTGATCGAGGGGGACGCCCGCCACCGGCTGGGCGACATTCTGGCGACGGCGTTCCAGGCGGACAACCCGGACGCCGACGAGGACAAGGTCGCCGCCGAGCGGGGGCGCTTCGCACAGGCACCGCTCGTGGTCGCCGTGGTGTCCCGGGTGGTGCCGCACGCGAAGATCCCGGACTGGGAGCAGGTTCTGTCGGCGGGCGCCGTCTGCATGAACCTCCTGAACGGGGCAACCGCCCTCGGCTACGGCGCCGTCTGGCTGACCGGCTGGGCCGCCTTCGACCGCCGGGTGCTCGATGCCCTCGGCCTCGCCCCGAACGAGCGGATCGCGGGCTTCATCCACATCGGAACGACGAAGGAGCAGCCCGGCGACCGGGCGCGGCCGGACCTCGCCGATATCGTCACCCGCTTCTAGGCCGCACCATGTTCTACGAAACCGCCGCCAACGCCCACGGTCTTCCCCACGATCCGTTCAAGGCCCTCGTCACACCGCGCCCCATCGGCTGGATCACGGCCATGAGCGCCAAGGGCGAGATCAACCTCTCGCCTTACTCGTTCTTCAACGCCGTCTCGGAGCGTCCGCCCATGGTGGCGTTCTCGAGCGCCGGGCGGAAGGACGCGCTCTCCTTCATCGAGGAAACGGGGGAATTCGTCTGCAACCTCGCCACCTACGATCTCCGGGAGCAGATGAACAAGACGTCCGCCCTGCTGCCGCGGGGAGAAAACGAGATGGAGCATGCGGGCCTCGCCGCCGCGCCGTCCCGCCTCGTCAGGCCGCCCCGGGTGGCGGATGCTCCGGCAGCCCTGGAATGCAAATGGCTCCAGACCGTGCCGCTGACGCCCTTGAGCGGAGGCGAGCCGAGCTATTACCTCGTGATCGGTCAGGTAATCGGCATCCATATCGACGACCGGTTCATCGTCGAGGGCATCGTCGATACCGCCGCCATGCGCCCGATCGCCCGCTCGGGTTATCGGGACTATTTCGTCGCGACGCCTGAAACGAAGTTCTCGATCACGCGGCCGGGCGGGTAGATCGAGCCTTTACCGTGGGAGCGGCTGGACCATCAGGTCCGGATGAGGCTGCGCCTGTTCAGAACATGGCGCCATTTCCCTCCCCACAAGGGGGAGGAGAGCCGGACGGCGCTTCCGGCGAACTCGTAGAGACGCGAAATCCGTCGGGGAGACGAGTTGAAGCAGAGCCTCGCCTCCATTCCGACATGTCGGCGCATGGGCTATGCAGGCTGCACCACACGAGCCCACAAGGGGGCGAGTTCGCCGCTCACATTCTCCCGGCCCGCTTCAGCAGACGCTCGGCCTGCAGGAGATGCGGGCGGTCGAGCATTTCGCCGCCGACGCCGACGACCCCCGCGCCCGGATTGGCCTTGAAGGCGTCGATCACCGCCTGAGCCCGGGCGAGCGCCTCTTCTGAGGGCGTGAAGGCCTCGTTGATCACCGGCACCTGCGCCGGATGAATCGCCATCTTGGCGACGAAGCCGTCGCGCCGGGCCTCCCGGCACTCGGCCGCCAAGCCGTCCATGTCGCGGAAGTTGGTGTAGACCGAGTCGATCGCGTCGACGGCTGCCGCCGCGGCGCCCAGGAGCGTCAGGGATCGGGCGATCCGGTAAGGTTCGGTGTAGGCGCCGTCGTCGCCCCGGTTCGCCTCCGCCCCGATATCGGCCGAGAGATCCTCGCCGCCCCAGGCCAGTCCCATGAGGCGGTGGCTGGCCCCGGCGAACGTGCCGAGGGCGAAGACCCCGAGGGCGTTCTCGGTCGCGATGGCCAGAACCCGGGTGCCGCCGTCGTCCAGGCCGAACTCCGCCTCGCGGACAGCGAGCTTCGCGCCGAGATGGGCCACGTCGGTCCCGCCGACGGTCTTCGGCAGGACAATTCCATCGGGTGCCGCCTGCATGACCCCGTCGAGATCCGCGTCTGTGAGGCCCGTCGTCAGGCCGTTCACGCGCACGTAGAGGCGCGGCCGTTCGGCCTGGGTCTTCGCCTCGGAGAGGAAGGCCGCCGTGACCCGGCGGGCCTCCTCCTTCGCATCGAGCGCGACCGAATCCTCGAGGTCGATCAGGAGGGCGTCGGCACCCGAGGTCAGGCCCTTGTCGAGTTTCTTCCGGCTGTCGCCGGGCACGAACAGGAGGGACCGCATCATGCGCCCCGCTTGCGCATGAAGGCCTGTCTCCGGCACTCGGCAACGAGGCTGCCGTCCTGCTTGTAGGCGCGATGAACCATCTCGACGATGCCCGCATCGGGCCGCGACTTCGACTCGCGCTTGGCGACGACTTCCGTGGTCACATTGACCGTATCGCCCTCGAACAGGGGGGCGGGGAACTTCACGTCCGTCATGCCGAGATTGGCGATGGTGGTGCCCACCGTCGTGTCGTTCACCGAGATGCCGATCATCAGGCCGAGCGTGAACAGGGAGTTCATGAGCGGCTTGCCCCATTCCGTCTCGGTAGCGCAGAAATGCGCGTCGATATGGAGCGGCTGCGGGTTGAGGGTCATGTTGGAGAACAGCATGTTGTCCATCTGCGTCACCGTGCGGGTCAGGCGGTGCGCGACGGTCGTGCCGATGGTGAAATCCTCGAAGTAGAGGCCTCCACGAGGGTGCCTGCTGCTCTCGTCGGTCATTGTCCTATCCTTGTCATGAGCCAAGCGTTTGGGTGTTTCCTCAGCCGAACTGCTCGCGCAGGATGCGCTCGTCCAGGCTGTGGCCGGGATCGTGCAGCACCACGAGATCGACGGTCCGGTCCATCGAGACATGGACCCGAGCCACGTTCCGGAACTCCGTATGGTCGGCCACGGCGCTCACGGGGCGGTGCTCCGCCTCCAGCACGTCGATCTGGATCTTCGCATAGTCCGGCAGCAGCGCCCCGCGCCACCGGCGGGGGCGGAAGGCGGAGATGGGGGTCAGGGCCAGGAGGGGGGCATTGAGCGGGAGAATCGGCCCGTTGATGGAAAGATTGTAGGCCGTGGACCCGGCCGGGGTCGCGACCAGGATGCCGTCGGCGATCAGTTCGTTCAGCCGCACGCGGGAATCGACGCTCACGCGCAGCTTGGCGGTCTGGTGGGTCTGGCGCAGCATGTACACGTCGTTGATCGCCCGGGCCGTATGCGCGACGCCCTTCACGTCCCAGGCCACCATGAGCAGCGGATGGACGACGCTGCGGTGGGCGCTCTCGAGCCGGTCGAAGAGGTCGTCCTCCCTGAATTCGTTCATCAGGAAGCCGACCGTGCCCTTGTTCATGCCGTAGATCGGCTTGGCGGTGCCCATGAAGCGGTGGAGGGTCTGCAGCATCAGGCCGTCACCGCCGAGGGCGACGATCACGTCGGCCTCCTCCGGGGGGACGTTCGCATACTGCTCCGCCAGCACCTGCAGCGCGCTCTGCGCGTCAGGCGTCGAACTCGCGACAAATGCGACTTTGTTGAAACGACGGGCCATGCCCCATACCTACGTTATGCCCGAACCAGATGCGGACAAAAGGCATAGCATGGAGAGCCCACTTCTCGTCTATACGACCTTTCCCGATGTGGACACTGCGCTGTCGATAGGGGAATCGCTGGTCCGCGACAGGCTGATCGCCTGCATCAATGTCCTGCCGGGGATGCGCTCCGTCTATGCCTGGCAGGGGAAGATCGAGCGCGGGGAGGAGGCGGTCGCCATCCTCAAGACCGTGAAGAGGCTTCAGGACGATGCTGGACGGGCCCTGAAGGAAAGGCATCCCTACGAGACGCCGGTGATCTTCTTCATCGAGCCTGCGGACGTCGATGTGGACACCATCGCCTGGCTCGCGGGGGAAACGGCGGGCGACTGAGCCGCCCGCCTGACGGGTCAGACGACCGGCATCCACTGCACGGGCACGAAGCGGAAGCCGTTGCCCTCCTTCGCGATGTGGCCCGTGGCCGGGAAGGGGGCATGGTAGAACGCCACCTGCGCCCGCTCGCTGGCCGCCATGTCGAGCATCCGGTGGCGGGTCTGCCGGGCCTGGTCGGCATCCATGTCGAACACGGCCGCCCAATCGGGATGGCGGACGAACAGGGCCGGGTGGTTCGTGATGTCCGACATCACCATCAGCTTCCCGGGACCGGAGGAGAGCATGTAGGCCGTGTGGCCCGGGGTATGGCCATAGGCTGCGACCGAGGTCAGGCCCGGCACGATCTCCTTGTCGGCCTCATACCGCTTCACGTCGTTCGCGATCGGGCCGAACACCCGGCGCACGTTCTGGAAGGCGCCCTTCATGCCTTCCGGAGCCTGGTTCATCCGGGCGTCGTCCATCCAGAACGCCCATTCGGCGGCCGGCACCATCACTTCCGCCCGCGGGAAGACGGCCGTGCCGTCCTTCAGGCGCAGCCCGTTGATGTGATCGCCGTGGAAATGGCTGATCACCACGTTCTCGACCTGCGACGGCTCGAACCCGGCGGCACGGAAATTCTCCATCCAGAAGCCGGAGGTCGGAGCGCCCGAATCGCCGTTTCCTGTGTCGATGAGCGTCAGTCCGCCGCCGTCTCGGCGCAGGACCAGGGTGGTGAAGGTGATCGGAAGAGCCTCCTCGGGGAGGAAGGCCTCCCGCATGGCTTCCTTGACCTGCGAAAGCTCCGCATTGCGGACGAAGCCTTCCAGAGGACGGCGGGCGAAGCCGTCGTTGATGGCCGTGACTTCGATGTCGCCCACCTTATAGCGGTAGAAGCCCGGCGCCTGGGACGTTTCCGCGCTTTGGGACGAACCCGGCGTCGAGGGTGCGGCTTGAGCCAAGGCTTGGCCTCCGAATGGCGCTGCGGCAAGGGCAGTGCCGGCAAGAACAGTACGGCGTGTGAGGGTCATCAGGTTTCTCCCGTCGAGGACACGGGAGGCTAGAACGGCCCAGCTTGCAGACAAGAGCCGGAGCTTTCACAAGTCGGCGATCTCGCGGGATTTCAAGCCCTCATCGTCGAGACCGGCTCCCGACAGGTGATGGAGCGCGATGCCGCTGGTCGTCGCCACGTTCAGCGAATCGAAGCCGCCGCTCATGGGAATGGTGACGGTCCGGGTCTGTGCCAGCACGGCATCGGGCAGTCCGGGGCCCTCGGCCCCGAGAAGCAGCGCCGCCCGAGGCATGCGCTTGAGGCTCGCGAGCGTCTCCTGGCCGGAAGGAGTCAGCGAAATCGCTTCGAAGCCAGACCGCCGCAGGGCTTCGACCATGGCGGACGCCGAGGGAACACGGGTGAACGGCACGACGAGAACCCCGCCAACGGAGACACGAATCGCCTTGCGGTAGAGAGGATCGCAGGTCTGCGAATCGAGCAGCACCGCATCGGCGCCGAAAGCCGCCGCATTGCGGAAGATGCCGCCGACATTGTCGTGATTGGCAAGGCCGACCAGGCCCACGACGAGGGCTTTCGGCGGCAGCCCCGCCAGCAGCTCATCGACTGCCGGCAGCGGCGCCCGGCGGGCGATGGCCAGGATGCCCCTGTGGATCGGAAATCCCACGATCGCGTCCATGACCTGGCGATTCGCCGTGTAGACCGGAACCTCGGAGGGGAGGGCGGCGAGGGCCTCGGCCAGGCTCTCGACCCGGTTCTCCGCCAGCAGGACCGATTCGAGTTGGAAACGGCGCTGCTTCAGGAGCACCCGCAGCACGACCTCTCCCTCGGCGACGAAGCGGTTCTCCCGCCCGACGAGATCGCGCTCGCGCACTGCGCGGTAGGGTTCGATTCGCGGGTCGTCAGGGTCGGAGATGATGATCGGCATCGGCTTTTTCGTGTTCGGGATCGTGCCGCAACCGTGCGGCGGCACCCTCTGCATGACCGCATCCCTGGCGCGGAACAACCACTTTGTATGCCGGTTAGCCCTGCAGAATGTGAGCTCTGCGTTACGCAGATCCTCAGCAGGAGAGGTCTGATGGAAGGTTATTTATGGGCGTTGGTGATCGTGTGCGGGCCGATTCTGCTCGGCGCCGCCATCTTCCTGTTCGGCAAGCGCCGAGGCGGTCTGAGCCGGACCGAACAGAGGGTGTCCGAACAGGGGGCGCGGGAAAACTGGGGGAAGGAAGAGATCCACTGAAGCGGCCCTCAGTGCCGCCAGGACCAAGAGGCGTTCCGGGCTTCCGCCAAGTCGCAGGCTGGCGGGAATGGTGCCGGTTGCGGGACTCGAACTCGCGACCTACCGCTTACAAGGCGGTTGCTCTACCAACTGAGCTAAACCGGCATCGTCCTGTCTGCCTGTTGAGGTATCAGCGCGAGGCACAGGAAGCAAGTTCCCTCGAAATGTAAAAATTAAGTGTCTTTTCGCACCGCAACCATCCTCGAATTCTGGAATTATCTGCACAATGATGATCAAGGAGTTCGGTGATATGGGTGCCCTAAGGGTCTCAAATACAAAGGAGAATCGCTCTCCGGCCGGCAGATGGGGGCTTTTTGCCGCAATCTGCCTGGTAGGAGGCCTTTCCTTGACTGCGGAGCCGGCATTCGCCGCCCGCGGTGCGGATGCCGGCGCTGCCAAGAACGCTCGCGCACAGGTGACCACGCTCGCTTCGAAGGACCTTGCGTCAAAGGATCCGGAGACGACATCGTCGATCACGGAGACCGCGAGCGAGGACCTCAACTGCGCCCGTTCCCGCAAGCGTCTGTGGGTCGAGGGCGAAGGCTGGATCGTGCGCCGGGTCACCACCTGCTACTGAGGTTTCCCGAGCCTCGAAACGAAAAGCCCCGCCTCGCGGCGGGGCTTTCCTTTTGTGGGAGACGGGAAGGCTTACTTCGCCGGGCCCTCGTAGGTCATGATGTCACGATCCTTGGTTTCCGGCACGAAGAGCAGGCCGACCACGAAGGTCACCATGGCGATCACGATCGGATACCAGAGGCCGTAGTAGATGTCGCCGGTGGCCGCCACCATGGCGAAGGCCGTCGGAGGCAGCAGACCGCCGAACCAGCCGTTGGCGATGTGGTAGGGCAGCGACATGGCCGTGTAGCGGATGCGGGTCGGGAAGAACTCGACCAGGGCCGCGGCGATCGGGCCGTACACCATCGTGACATAGAGCACGAGGATGGTCAGGATCGCGATGGCCTTCAGGGCCTGGGCGCTGCCGAGGGCGCTGAAGAAGCCGCTGAGCTTCAGGATGCTCGGATCGCCCGCCTTCGGATAGCCGGCCTGTGCCGCAGCACTGGCGAAGCCGGTGATGTTGGCCGCGACCGCCGGGGCCAGCGGAGCATCCGTGCCGTTGAAGGTGACCCTCGTCGGCGTGCCGGCCGGAGCTGGAGCAAGCTCGTACTTGATGGCGGCGCGAGCGAGAGCCACACGGGCCACGTCGCAGGGCGAGGTGAAGTCGCGGATGCCGACCGGGTCGAACACCGAGCCGCAGGTGGCGGGATCGGCGACAACCTGGACCTTCACCGTCTCCAGCGCCTGGGTCATGTTGGGGCTGACGACGTTGGTGAGCATGCCGAACAGCGGGAAGTAGGTGATCGCCGCGATCAGGCAGCCGCCGAGGATGATCGGCTTGCGGCCGACGCGGTCGGACAGGGCGCCGAAGAACACGAAGCCGCCCGTGCCCAGGATCAACGACCAGGCGATCAGCACGTTGGAGGTGAGGAGGTCGACCTTCAGGATGCTCTGGAGGAAGAACAGGGCGTAGAACTGACCTGTGTACCACACCACGGCCTGACCGATGGCGAGGCCCACAAGGGCGATGAGCACCATCTTCACGTTCGCCCACTGGCCGAAGGCCTCCTTGAGCGGAGCCTTGGACTGGGTGCCCTCTTCCTTCATCTTCTTGAAGGCCGGCGATTCCTGCATCTGGAGACGAATCCAGACCGAGATGCCGAGAAGCACCACGGAGAGCAGGAACGGAATGCGCCAGCCGGCGATGGCCCAGCCTTCACCCGTCTGGAAGCCGGCTTCGCCCATCCAGGTGCGAAGGGTGAGAATCACCACCAGGGAGAGCAGCAGACCGACGGTCGCCGTGATCTGAATGAAGCTGGTGTAGAAGCCGCGACGCCCGACCGGGGCATGCTCGGCCACGTACACGGCAGCGCCGCCGTACTCGCCGCCCAGCGCCAGGCCCTGGAGCATGCGCAGCGCGATCAGGATCACCGGGGCGATCCAGCCGATCTGGGCATAGCTGGGCAGCAGGCCGACCAGGAAGGTCGAGAAGCCCATGATCAGAATGGTGACCAGGAAGGTGTATTTCCGGCCCACGAGGTCGCCGATGCGGCCGAACACGATGGCGCCGAACGGGCGCACGAGGAAGCCCGCCGCGAAGGCGAGCAGCGCGAACACGTTACGTGTCGTCACGTCGAACGCGGAGAAGAACTGCGCGCCGATGATGGTGGCCAGTGATCCGTAGAGGTAGAAGTCGTACCATTCGAAGACGGTGCCGAGAGAGGAGGCCAGGATGACCTTCTTCTCTTCCCGCGTCATCGGGCGCACGGTGGCGGCCGAATGCGGCGTGGTTGCTGCTGTTGCCATAGGGTTTCCTTCCAATATCGCGTCGCCCGGTCATCCGGGTTCTTGGTCCAGGCCGCTGCCGCGGGTCTGGGCCGAGGTCATCAGGGCCGCACGGGGCGGCCGTGAATCTTGCGCCATGGAAGGCTAGCGCGGGCGCTGCTCGCCACAATTGCCAATTCGTATTTGAGACTTCCGTCTAAGACGCCTCGACAGAAGTGCCGAAGTACCAACCGGCGTAAGAACTTGAAGCCCGGCCCGCTTTACTTTCTCCCGCCGGCCGCGACGGCTTTGGTCACAGCATAGAGCGAGATGGCGGCGGCGTTGGAGACGTTGAGGCTCTTGATTTCCCCAGGCATGTCGAGCCGGCCGATGATGTCGCAGCATTCGCGGGTCCGCTGGCGCAGGCCCTTGCCCTCGGAACCCAGCACCAGCACGACCGGGCTGCGGAGCTGCAGCTCGTCGAGATTCGCCTCGCCCGACGAATCGAGCCCGATGCGCTGGAAGCCGCGCTCGCCGAGCGCGATCAGGGAATCGGCTAGGTTGCGCACGATCATGAAGGGGACGTGCTCGAGGCCGCCGGAGGCCGATTTCGCCAGCACCCCCGTCGCGGCCGGGCTGTGGCGGGCCGTGGTGATGATGGCCTCCACCCCGAAGGCGGCCGCCGTGCGGACGATGGCGCCGACATTGTGCGGGTCGGTGATCTGGTCGAGGGCCAGGACCACCCGCTCGCCGCTCAAGGTCTCCAGGGTGGGCGAGGGCAGGGGATCGGCCTCGAGATAAAGCCCCTGATGGACCGCGTCGGGCTCCACGAGCACGCTGATGTCGTGCGGCCGGACGATTTCCGGCTCGATCGGCAGGGGGGCGTTCAGCTCCTCGTTCAGCCGCGTTGCCGAGTTTTCCGTCGCCAGCAGGCGCCGGAAGCTGCGCTTTCCGTTCCGAAGGGCCTCCACGACCGGGTGCCACCCGTAGAGGATCGTGGTCTCCACATCGGAGGAGAAGCGCCTCGGCTGGCTCTCGCGGCGGCCCGGCTTTCCAGAGGGGCGCTGGAATCTCGGCTTTCGGGACTGGAAGGGGCGGTCGCTCATGGGATCCTGATCTCACCTGTTGGATTTCGGCACATAGCACAGGCCACGGACCTTCACGACCCGTCGCTTTCCTTGCGGTTAGGAGTTGACACCGGCTGTGAGGGTCACCATAAGAACGCCCACGGCGCGCCGACGACCTGGCGAACCGTGGACGACCTCGGCGCTCAAGCGCGTCCGGTTGGCTCAAGGGGGAATGTCCCGAGCGGCAAAGGGGGCGGACTGTAAATCCGCTGGCTATGCCTTCGTAGGTTCGAGTCCTACTTCCCCCACCACCAGCCCGATGGTTGAGACGCGGGTGTAGCTCAATGGTAGAGCAGCAGCCTTCCAAGCTGAATACGAGGGTTCGATTCCCTTCACCCGCTCCAACCTCGCTTCCTTCTCCCCACTCTCTCCGACAGTTCCCGATTCAGGCCAAGCTTGCGGCCCAGCGCGCCGGCCGGCCTGCCTCCGGAAGCGGAGAAATCGGCGGAATGTGCAAGAGACCCCTTGTCGCGGGCGCGGCACTGGTATAGCGAGGGCGCCCAATCGGTTCGATCGGGCCGCGCGCTTGTCACCGATTATATGACTCTTATTCGTAACTGGCTCTTGCGGATCCGATCAAAGAGCCCTAATGGGCGGCAGGTTTGCCGTTCAGGCAATTAGGCGTGTCAAGGACAGTAGGACATGGCGAAGGAAAAGTTTGAGCGCAATAAGCCGCACTGCAACATCGGGACGATTGGTCACGTGGACCATGGCAAGACGTCACTGACGGCGGCGATCACGAAGGTTCTGGCGGAGTCTGGCGGCGCGC